>CAZRMA010000016.1:0-17879 GCA_964600655.1 uncultured Ignavibacteriaceae bacterium | reverse complement strand
TTTAATTAATTCAACGCTCTATCTTGGAATGCTGAATGATATTTTAGGTAATCGTGGAAAAGCAATTGACTACTATGAAGCAATTCTTGATATGAAAGAATACGGGCGTTCACGCGCATTAGCTAAAGAGTACATCAAAACACCTTTTAGAAACTAAAAAGATTCACTTCTATTTGTAAACCTCAAATTACCAAAGTAAGTTTGAATTTTTACTTTGAAGCTTAATAATTATTAGTTTTCAAACAGTTTAGTAGCGAAAATTCGTGTTTTAATTTTATAGAGATATGCATGTTCAAAAATAAGTATAAACATTTTTTCATATTAACAGTAATATTTTCAAGCGCATTATCTTTTTTTTCATGCTCAACCGCTGACGTTTACGAAAATGCAAATAAAAACCTGGTTAACTTCGTTAATGGGGATAACCAAATTAGCTTAATCACATATAATATTAAAGCAGTTTACGCTAAGGAAGAAAACCAGCTTGATAGTTTAATGAAGTTTGTGAATAAAGGGAAATATGACTTTGTACTATTCCAGGAACTATTTAATGAATGGACGCGCGACTATATAATAGAAAAAACTGATACAAATTTTTACAGAAGTATAATTTCCCGTATAGATTACAATTCATTCCCTGAGTTTATTTTTCAGGATGCCGGGCTTTTTATGATGAGCAGGTTTCCCATAGTTGATTTAACGAATTTGGAATTTGATGATGATATCCATCAGTCAAATGGAGTGATTCATATGATTCTAAAAAAAGAAATTTCACATACAAATGATTTCCTGGCAAATAAATCAATTCTTGGTGCTCTTTTTAGCATTACAGATTCTACAAAATTATTTTTATTTGAAACTCACGTGCAGGCAATAGGTTCTATGGAAGTAAAAAATTTCCAAATGGAACAAATAAGAGAATTTATTCGGCATTCTGTTTCTGTTGTTATTGATTCCGGATTGGTGGCATCTTCAGAAAATTTAGCTGTAATATTAGCCGGGGATTTTAACAGCGATGCATATAATACTGAAAGATATTCGAACTTGCTTAGGTTATTAGGTAACCCCAGAGATTTAGACATGGAATACAATGGAGAAAATAAAGATTTCACTTTTAGCTTTGGCTCCAACCGGCCTATGCGAAGATTTGATTATATTTTTTCGTATGACAATATTGACTCGTTCAAACTAAAAAAAATAACTGCACAATCTATTAATGCCTCTGATGTCGAGGATGAAAACAATGTTAGTATATCAGACCATAGAGCTCTGCGGGCAGTATTAAAGTTTCACTAAAAAATATTTTTTAGAGCCAAAATTCTACACATCATACGAAGATAATAGGGAATGTGATAAAATAAAAAATGCTTTGCAGTCTCTAACCTAAGAAAAATATCATCCCAAAATTCTTTTAATCATTGATTTAACTGCACCTTCATATTTTTTTACAAGCAGTACGGATGTTGGTGAATATCTTGCAACTTTTTCAGGTATTTCACCGAACAAAACTTTTCTGAAATACGGTTCCTTTGCAGCACCAATAACCACCATATCATAATCACGGCTGGCTTTAGCAATTCCGCCTGCAATAGATTTGGATTCAATTAGTTTCTTTTCATACTTTGCATGATTTTCTAAATGAGATAAGGTATCATCAATAAATTTTAATCCATTAAAACGTTCTACTTCTGTAGCTTGTTCCGGTACTACGTAGCCGCCTGTTACACTCACATTGGAATAACTGATATATGCATCCAGCACTTCCGAAGCAAGTTTAGCATTCGGCCCGCCGGAAGTAGGCAAAAGACAATTTGTTATTTTAGTTTGCTTGCCTATCTTTAGAACCATTAAGTCACAAGCAGCATATCTAATAATCTTATCGGCAATTTCACCAAAAATTCTGTCACGTGCATTAGTATAGCCTTTCCATCCCATTACAAGCGCCTGAGCGTTGTGTCTTTCTATTGCTGCTAATATACCGTCCGATGCATGATGCGCAATTACTAAATCAGTTTCTATATCCATACTGTATTCCGATGCTATTTTTTTTGCCGTATTCAACAATGCTTCTTTATGATGAGCAAATCGCATTCCTTCATGAATCGGCATTTGACGAGGAACCTCCACTATCGTCATAGCAATTAATCTTGCATTACGTTTTTTTGCAATCGGGTAAGCGAATTCTAAAAGAATTCTGACACTATCAGGATTATGAAGCGCAACAAGAACTGAATTACCCTGCTCAAATGATGCAGATCGTGCACTAGGTACTAGTACTTGGGGTTCAAAGACTGATGCTTTCTTTTCGAAAACGGAATAGTATAAAAGTAAACCTAACATAATCCATCCAATTGTTACATACCATGCAATCGGCTGAAAATTAAATTGATACAATGCAAGAAAAACATTTAGTGAAAATCCGAGTATGGGAATAAAAGGATATAAAGGCACGTGAAATTTTCTTGGAATCTCAGGATATTTTCTTCGTAATACAATTACTGATAAATTAACCATAGCAAAAGTTAGAAGAAAAATTAAGCTCGCTGCGGAACCAACGGCTTCAATCGGGAGTGTTAGAGCCATGACAACTAAAATTAACCCGGTAATTATAATTGCAAAATATGGTGTTCGGCGCTTTTTATGTATAGTTGACATTTGCTTCGGGAGCAGCGAATCTCGCCCCATTGAAAATGCAACTCTTGAAGCAGCCATTACAGTAGCGTTTAATGCCGACATTGTTGAAAGCAGTCCGCCAAAAACAATTAACCCAACACCGAAAGCGGGCATGAAAGCTTCTGCTGCACGAACAATAGCAGTTTCCTTATATCTTCCTAAGAATTCCCATGTAGCCTCACCGGAAGCATTTATTGCAGTTAATGAAACAAACAGAATCAATAAATATATTGTTATAGTTATTCCCAGCGAAATAAAAGTAGCTTTAGGAATGTTCTTTTCTGGATCTTTAATTTCTTCAGCAACTGTTGCAATTAAATCATAACCTTCAAATGCAATAAAAGTTAAGCCCATTGCTACTAGAACACCGCCAAATCCAGACGGGAAAAAAGGGAATAAGTTTTGTGTAACGCGTACCGGTTCATCAATTACAACTATTAACCCGAAGTAAATGAAAATTGCGAGTATGACAATTTTAGAAACTGTTAGAACATTTTCTGCTTTGCCGGTTACATCAGTTCCACGGACATTAAGCCAAATGAAAAAAGCAGTGATCAATGTTGTAACTATAAGAATTGCAGGATGCATTCCCATTAATGAGGTCACGCCGCCAGTGAAATTCGGTGTATACTTGTGAAAGAATTCCCAAAAGTAACCTGCAAATCCAAGTGCATATAAACTGCAGGCAACCGTGTAAGCAAACCAAAGCATCCAGCCCGCAATAAAACCAGTAGCACCGGGAAAAGCCATCCGTACAAATGAATAACCTCCGCCGGCGCGCGGTATTGCAGAAGCTAATTCTGCATATGCAAATGCCGTTAACAAAGTAACAACGCTATTAAGAACAAAAGATAAAATTGAAGCCGGGCCTGCTACACCGGCGGCAATTCCGGTTAATACAAAAATACCAGCACCAATCATTGCACCGGTACCTATCATCGTTGCATCAAATAGCCCGAGATCTCTTGAAAATGTGGGAGTCCCCGTAGTAGTATTATTTTTACTCATATTCATATGTTTTTGGTCACGTACAAATATAATTATAAGATAAATAAAATTCGTTTATACAACAATTATATTTCAAGTAATAATAAGTATTCATATATGAGTGTCAAATTATTGATATTTTCTACATTCTGAAAAACATTTTAGGAGGCAAAACTTTATTTTAGTGCTAACGAATGATTTTGTTTTGTATAAAAAAACAATCTTTGGCAATCGTATTTTTTTAATAACAAGATCAAATTGTTAATTGATTCCATCTTGCACTTTTTATCTGCAATTACACAAACAATAATACTCGGGATTTCTAGTTTCTTATTTTTAAGATATAGTTCTAAATTATTTTGATCAACAAATCCGTCGTCAATTTTATAATGCCCATAGGCATCAATGCTGATAAAAGATCTTAATCTTTTATTCTCTATAAATTCAAAACTTTTTGAAATAGGTAGATTTATTCCTTGAAGTGCAGAGGCAAAATCAAATTCAGTAAAATGTGTAAAATAGACTGTGAGTAATGTTCCTATTCTGAGGGCGAAAACCAGCATCCAAATCGAAATAATGTATATAACAAAATAATTTGTTGAGTGGATATTAAATCTTCTAAACTCTCTAATTTGTCTGGAGTTTATTCTTTTGCGATCAAAGATTGAAATTTTTCTTTTAGGTAAAAAGAAAAGCAAAAAATATCCCCCTAATTAGAGTTAAAGGAAAAATTCCTTTTTTATAATGAAGTAGAAACACTAATTCTATGAAGCGCCCCGATTAACCCCATTGATGAAAAACCGTAGTCAAAATTATAATCCTTAATATGCATGCCAATGCCAACGTTAAATCCTGCAATTCCGGCAAACGAACCAATTTTCAAATCACTTCTTCTTTGGTTGTTATAACCTAAACGTAAACGCAGAACTCTGCTTAAAGTAAATTCAGCACCAACAGCGAATGCTTTAAATCTGCTTCCGAAATTATCCTGTTCTTTATTCAATCTATGAAAGTCCAGTGAAAGACTTAATGGCAAGTGCTCTAATTTTTTTGTAACACCCACCATTACATCAAGCGGTAGTTCTTCTTTTGTAGTTATATAGGAAGATAATTGAGTCCCAATATTTAATACTGAAAAACCTACGCTCATTTCATTTGATGGAATTTCATAATGAAGTCCCAAATCAAAACCAAGAGCTGAAGAAGAATATTTTTCAATTGATGAATAAATAAATTTTACATTAGCACCGTAAAAGAAATTTTCATCAAGCTGGTTTGCATATCCAAGAACAAAAGCAACTTCTCCTGCTCCGAATTCACTTGTTTTAAGACCAACTTCAGTTGCTCCTTGAAATGTGCCGTAATTTATGTATTCAACCGCTCCGCCAAATCTTCCAATACCCTCAACTTCTGTCGAGTATGCTAAGCTTGCTAAATTAATATCAAGCAAATGTTTTATGAATGAAAATGAAACCAGGTTTCCATTCAGTGCATTTAATCCCGCCGGATTATAAAAAATAACATTTGGGTCATCACTGTTTGCAACAAAGCTGCCGGCAAGCGCCCCGGCTCTGGCGCTCATATCAAGCCGTAAAAATTCATAAGTATTATTTTGCGAAAATGAGCTTGTTGTTAATAAGATTGTGAGCAAAAGTAAGCAAGAAAAGAACTTCATAAAATTCCCAAAAATTTTGTTGCTTATTTAACGATATTTGAAAATAAAGGCAAGGGGAAAAATTTATATTATATAAAGATTTATAAGGATTTCCGTGCAAAAATTAGAATAATAGGAAAGGGGAATCTTTTATAAAGTCAAATGTAAAATATCAAATCTGCCTGTTGCACATTGTTCGAATAGTATTAAAACTAAATTTATTATTAAAACGTCTAAAGTGAAATGAGAATATTTAATCTTGGTAGAATTCTGACATTTATAGGCTGTCTCTTAACCTTGTTTACTGAGAAAATCCTAATTAGTTTTGAATTAAATCTTTTTGGAGTAAAAAAATGAATACGCTTAAAACAGTATTTTTAATGACGATGATGATGGTTCTTTTCCTGATTGTAGGTCAATTACTTGGCGGAAAAACCGGTCTAATTATAGCATTTATATTTGCATTAGCAATTAATTTTAGTTCATACTGGTTTTCTGACAAATTAGTATTAAAAATGTATAAAGCCCAGGAAGTTGACAAACAAACAGCACCAAAACTTTATAACATTGTTGAAAAATTAACACAAAATGCAAATTTGCCAATGCCAAAAGTTTATGTAATTAACGATCAAACACCAAATGCATTTGCAACCGGAAGAAATCCCGAGCATGCTGCAGTCGCAGCCACAACCGGCATTTTAAGAATATTAAATGATGATGAAATTGAGGGAGTGCTTTCTCATGAATTAGCACATGTAAAACATCGTGATATTTTAACCGGAACAATTGCTGCTACATTTGTTGGCACAATTACGTTCATAGCGCAAATGGCTGGCTGGGCTGCAATGTTTGGCGGCGGCAGAAGTGATAATAGAGGGGGAGGAATAGGTGCTTTAGTTCTATTAATTGTTTCCCCTATTGCGGCTACTCTTTTACAGCTTGCAATTTCACGTTCAAGAGAATTTGACGCAGATGCCGGTGGTGCCTCTATTTCCGGGAAACCGCTATCTCTTGCTTCAGCATTAAACAAATTATCTCAAGCAAATCAAATTAAGCCGGTTAAGAATGTTGGGCCTGCAACCGCTCATATGTTCATAGTAAATCCTTTGAAAGGGCGTGGAATGACGAAGTTGTTTTCTACTCATCCGCCGATGGAAGAAAGGATAAAACGTCTTCAAGAAATTGCTGATGGGAAAAGGTAATTTTTTATCAAATGGTTAAAGTATTGAATGATTGAATTTCTAAATGTGTGAATGAATTAATGTCTGGATGAATTAATGTTTGGATGAATGGTTTTTATTCCCTCTTCTTTTGGGAAAGCTTGTTCGGAATTTATTTAGAGATTAGTTTAGGGGCAATTTACTTGTTATACGATTATTCGATAAATGATAAAAAAATTATTAATCCATAATAAACTTAAACGTGCAATTTCCATTCTTTAATTATATCTTAACAAGCAAAAAAAATTAGAACATTTATCTTCTTATAAAAGGAAATTCTAATGATCAAAAAGTTGAACTATAAAGAGCCTGCCCCAATTGTAGACAAAGAAAATCCATTTGAATCGATGATGCAGAGATTTGAGACTGCCGCTAATTTTCTTGGGCTTGAGAAAGGACTTTACAATTATCTTAAAAATCCTGTAAAACAAATTATTACTTCTGTTCCTATCACAATGGATGACGGAACTCTGGAAGTATATGAAGGCTATCGTGTAATTCACAATGATGTTTTAGGCCCATCAAAGGGAGGCATAAGATATTCTCCTGATATCACTCTTGATGAAATGAAAGCATTTGCTGCCTGGATGACCTGGAAATGCGCGATTGTAAATATTCCATTTGGTGGAGCCAAAGGCGGAATAAAATGTGACCCGGGGATATTAAGTAACGGGGAACTGGAAAGGCTTACCAGAAGATTTACTGCTAACTTGCTTGATATTTTTGGCCCAGACAAAGATATTCCTGCTCCGGATTTAAATACAAATGAACAGACAATGGCCTGGATGATGGATACATTCAGCATGCATGCTAAAAAAAATGAAACCGCTGTAGTTACAGGTAAGCCAAGTATTTTAGGAGGTTCTCTCGGCAGGTATGAAGCTACAGGAAGAGGAGTGATGACAGTATCTGTAGCAGCACTTCAAAAACTTGGTATCGATCCAACGAAAGCAACTGCTGTTGTACAAGGGTTTGGACATGTAGGATCTGTTTCTGCCAAGCTGCTTCATGAACGCGGAGTAAAAGTAATTGGAATTAGTGATATAAATGGTGGAATTTATAATTCAAATGGATTGCCGATTCCTGAAGTACTCGAACACGTAGAGACTCACAAAACAATAATTACCTATCCAAATGCTGATGTAATTAATAATGAAGAATTATTGGAACTTGAATGTGATGTATTAATTCCTGCAGCAATTGAAGATCAAATTACTGCTCATAATGCTGCTAAGTTGATGTGCAAAATATTAGTTGAGGGTGCAAACGGTCCAACAACTTCCAAAGCTGATCCTATTTTACAGGATAAAGGAATTCTGGTTATTCCTGACATACTCGCTAATTCTGGAGGTGTTACAGCATCTTATTTTGAATGGGTTCAGGATAGAATGGGATTTTTCTGGACATTAAACAGGGTTAATTCACGGCTCGATAGATTTATGCATGAGGCGTTTAATAATGTTTATCTGTCAGCTGAAAAACATGGTGTCCCACTTAGAACCGCCGCATATATTATGGCAATTGATAAAGTAGCTAAGACATTAAAATTACGTGGAATTTATGCTTGATGGTGATTAATTTTCTTTTTCATTAAAATAATTCACAAAATTTCAAGGGAAGAGTGATTAAAATTTTTTCAGTGTTTTTTTTCTGTCTAATTTTAAGTGTTTCTGTTTTTACACAGACAAAGACAAACCTTGATATCTTTTACACTCTTGTTGATTCGTCCGTAAAAAATATGTCAGATGAAATGCCACCTGATCAAAATAAAATTAATCTAAGCTTAACCCTTGGCAATGCGTATTCAATTTTTAATAATCAGATTATTTCTACGCTGATAAAAGAAAATAAATCAATAGTAGATAGTAGTATGCGAAATGTAGTTAAAGTTAATTATGTAATTGACGCGGCAGAATTGAAATACGGGGAAATGTTTAGAGATGGATTTTTAGGAGAAGAGATGATTCCACGTACATTTAAATTGAGGGGTAATTATTTAATTAAAAATAACGAGGCAACTGTTAAAAAGTTCGAGTTTGAGTATGCTGATACAATCCATGTAGATGAAATAAACGATGTTGAAAATTTATCTTATCCTTTCACAAGATCTGACGTGCCTGCCGAACCATTCTTCTCAAATATTTGGGAGCCGGTAATTGCAATTGGATCTGCTGCAATTGCGGTTTATCTTTTCTTTTCTGTTAGAAGTAAGTGAACTAAGTATCATCCTTTGAAATCATATGGAAAACTATTGCAATTATAATATTTAAGGGACAATATTTACCTTTGAAGCCTAATTGTTTTTATATATAATTGTAGTTTAATTATTCAAAATTTATGTTGAAAATGAAATATTTCTTAATAATATCTTTTACTGCACTCTTTTTATGGGGCTGCGGATCATCCATTGAAACTGTAAATCTTTCAGCCAAGGAAAGACTGGAATACGCAAAAAAATTATTCAACGATGAAGATTATCTTGAAGCAGTAAATGAACTTCAAGCAATAATTCTTCAATATCCCGGCAATGAAATTATCGACGACGCTCAATATCTTTTAGGAATGACCAGGTATAAACGCGGTGAGTATATTTTGGCAGCTTATGAATTCAGTAAGCTTGTAAAAAACATGCCTGCGAGTGAATTTGTTCCCGATGCTCAATATATGCTGGCGGAATCTTACTTTCAGCTTTCTCCCAATTTTACTTTGGATCAGAAATATACAAAAAAAGCTATCGATGAATTCCAGGCATTTTTGGATTTTTTCCCTACTCATACAAAAGTCCCGGAAGCTGAACAGAAGCTAAAAATTCTTAACGACAAATTGGCTCACAAAACTTACAACGACGCTGTTATATATGAAAAGATGGATTATCACACTGCGGCTTTAATGTATTACGATGACGTCTTAGAAATATACCATGATACAAAATATGCGCCGATGGCAATGTATAACAAAATTCAAATATTACTGGATAGAAATAGAATTACAGAAGCTGATGAAGAAATTTCGAAATTCATTGCAAGATATCCCGACAATTCCAATGTTGATGAGCTTAAAAAAATAAAATCTTCCCTTGAAAACAAGCTTTCTGCATCCAAAGAATGATCGAAGCAAAAAAAGTCAGCCAGTCAACTATAACAATGACAGAACTTGTTCTGCCTAATCACACAAACCAGCTAACTAAATTGCTTGGCGGGCAGCTTATGCATTGGATAGATATATGTGCTGCGCTTTGTGCCGCTAAACATAATCAATGTGTTTGTGTTACTGCTTCGGTTGATAGAATTGATTTTCATCATCCTATTGAATTGGGCAATGCGGTTACATTAACAGGATCAGTAAATCGCGTATTTAAATCTTCAATGGAAATTGGAGTAAAAGTTTTTGCAGAATCTTTCAAAGATGGAACAAGGGTTCACACAAACACAGCGTACCTTACTTTCGTAAGTGTTGACAGCAATGGAAAGCCGGTACCAGCAATCCAGGTAATTCCCGAAACGGAAGATGAAAAAAGAAGATATGATGAAGCCTTGCAAAGGAGAGACAACAGGCTTAAAAATAGAATTAAGCAAAGCTGAAATATTCTTTTTCGTTTTATTGCTTACCCAGGATATTTTTCCGCAAATTCCTATCAACGGCTTTTGTAAATACAATAATATTAAAACAGATTCCGGATATTCCTCATTCTTTGCGTTGAATTATAACGGCGATTCTTACGCAGATTTATTTCTTTATAATTCTAATGATAAAAAATCTGTTTCACTTCTGGGAGATAATAACGGCAGCTTCAATAAAGACAATCAAAATGATTTACCATTTGAAATTTCCCAGCTGCAAAGCGTCAGAGAAAAAAATGGTATGATTAAAGAGTATGCTTTTACATCAAGAAAGACCAGGCAAGTAGGCACATTAAAATTTACCGAGAAGGGTAAACCGGAAATCCAATCACTGATTGAATTAAAATCTTATCCCGAAAATTTAAGTTTAGGTGATATTCAAAATGATGGTGAAACTGAAATGCTTATTTCCGGAAGTTCGTTTGAAGGATTGTCTATTCTTTTTAAGAAGGATAAAAATTTAATTGAAAAGAAAATTATTGATAAAACTGTTTTTTCAAGTTCTGTTTTGACTGATTTAAGCAATGACGGTGAACTTGATATTGCAGCATTCAATGTATTTACTAATTCCATAAATTTATTCTATAATATCGGAGATAATGATTTTAAAAAAGTTAGGAGTTTTCCACAAGATGAAAAAATATATTCGCTTATTTCGTCTGATTTAAATTTTGACGGATATAGTGATTTAATTTTTGTCAAAGGAAATTCAATTAATGTTTTGTACGGAGATTATACCTCTTCATATCAAAAATCAATTATACTCCCAACAAGATATTTCCCAAACAAATTGGCTCTTGGTGACTTTAATAAAGACGGTAAACTTGATATCGCATATATAAATTATGAAGAATCAACATTATCGGTTTTCTTTGCTAAAGATAGTTCTGAATTTTATCCTGAAATGTTTTTCCTAAAAAGTGAGGATATAAAAGATTTAATTCCATATTACAGCAAGTTTATCGATGGTTTAGCCTTACTTAGCGGGAATGGGAATATTATTACTTTAACCAGTTTAGCTTCTTTTTCAAATGGTTCCAATATTGCGGTTGGCATTGATCCTTCATCTATCAAATACTTCGACCTGGAAAATAATGGTATAATTGATATTGCCTATATAGATAAATACACAAACAATTTGAATTTAATTATTCGAAATAATGCCGGAATTCCTTCAAATGTTTATACCTACCGGATGCACGAAAATCATAAAGATATTTTAATTGATAATTCGCAGCGAATGGAAAAAACTTTCTATTGCTACTCACAAGGGAAAAAGCTGATAGAAGTATTTGATATTAATTTCCCAGATAAAAAAATTATTAGGACGGATATTTATTCACCCGGCAATATTATAGATTTAAAATACAAAAGAGAAAACGAAAATATATCTCTATACATTGTTTACAGTAAGGACGGCAAGCTTGGTGCGGCCTTATATGAAAATAAAAATTTCATATTTTACTTAAATGACTATCCCGATTTATTATCAAATATAGCAACAGCAAATATTTCTGTAAATAATCAACCATCAATTTATGCTTGGAGCCAGGGTAAAGATTCAATTAATATTTTGTTAATAAAATTCGGGAGTAGAAGCAAAGATTATAAAAAGCTTTTTGCCGTACATGCTGACAATTGGAAAATTGTAAATACTTTTCTCGAAGATTTATTTAATAATAATAAAGATGTTTTATTAAGTTTTTTTAAATTAGGCGATCAAAAAAAAACAATTGTTAATTCAATAGATTTTTCAACAAATTATAAGAATAGTAAAATAGCAAACCTTTTTTCTAACAATGGGAAAAGCAAATATTTTTATGGCGAAATGAAATTTAACGGGCTAAAAAAGTTATTTGTTTATAACCCCGAAAATAAAGTAATTTATAAAATCGATTTCATAAATGGCGGCAAGAATATCGTGATCACAAAAATCGCTGATGATATTAATTTGGAAAGTTTTTTCATTAAAAATATGAATTCAAAAAATTATCATCTTGTTTACATTAATAATTTGAATCACTGCATCACAATTAAAAAATTATAGTTAATGAAAAAAATTCTTTTAACATTTCTATTTTTTAGCATTTGGAATTTATATGCAAGCGATTTAAGTACTTCGCAACTTGATTCATTATATAATCTTTTTGTTTATGGAAGATCATTTTCACAGACAGAGCAGCCTGTTACTTCCACGGAATATATCAAATGCGGATTTGGGTTAGTCAGTGCGATTCACGAAAATATGAATTCATTTTCTTCGCAGCAGCAAGTTGAATTAAAAAAACTTCTTCAAAGGCCGACTAAAGATGCCAGCATGGTCACTCCTGGTGGATTTTTTAGAATTCATTATAATACCAGCGGCAGCGATATGCCTAACTATGATAATTTAGGTTTACAACAGTCATTAAATTTATTAGCTGCCGCACTTGATTCAAGCTATAATTTTGAAGTTGGTTTTTTAGGTTATCCGCCGCCTCCACCTGATAACGGCGAAGGCGGAGATAATTTATATGATATTTATGTAAGTGATTTAACAGGTATGAGACTTTATGGCCAGACTAATTTTGATTTTTCAGGAACCACTGGTCCAAGTTATATGGAAATTGAAAATGATTTCGCAAGCTATCCAACAAAAGGGATCAATGCAGCAAGGGTAACTGTTGCGCACGAATTTCACCATGCAATTCAATTGGGTAATTATATTTATCGTGATAGCGATTTATTTTTTTATGAATTAACATCAACTTCTATGGAAGAGTTTGTATTTAATACGGTAAACGACTATTACAATTATTTAAAGGATTATTTTTATTTTCCAAATAAAGCATTTGCACAATATGATGGTTATTGTTTGGCAATATGGAATATATTCCTTAAAGATAAATACGGCTATGATATAATAAAAAAGCAGTGGGAATTAATGCCTAAGATGAGGGCGCTTCAAGCAATTCAAAACACATTGATAGATGAAGGCAGCACTTTAGGAAAAGCGTATAATGAATTTGGTATCTGGACATATTTTACAGGATACAGGGCAAAACTTTCTACAATAAAATATTTTGATGAAGGTGAAAATTATCCTTTGTTAAAACCATTTACTACAATTACGTTTAATTCATCGTTAAAGCCAGTTAGTATATCAGCAAGAGCAACTTCAGATTATTTATTAAACTTTATTAACCCGGATAATAATGATACACTTGCAGCAATTATCACTAACGGCGATTATAATTCCGGAATTGATAGCTTGAATAAATTATTTCCTGCAGAATATGATTTGTCCAATTCTTCAATTAGCGGAGGGTATCAGGTGAATGAAAATTATTTTGCAAAATTAAGTACAACTAATCCTGTTTACTGGTATTCTTCAGAAATATTAAATAACCTTTTAATTCATGAAGGGATAATCTCAACCAGCACATCAACTTTTGTATATCCAAATCCATTTGTTTATGAAAAGAATTCATATGTTAATGTCCCTTTAACAACTAATAATTCTGTGGTTGATTTAAATGTTTATACAGTTGGAATGGAATTAGTCTATTCATCAACAGTGGTGGTTTCACCAGGCAAAATAGTAAGATGGAATGGAAGAACAAACAGCAATAATAAACTTCCGAGCGGGGTTTATATTTACGCAATTAAAAATGGAAACGATACAATAACCGGCAAAGTGGTAATATTTAATGAGTAATTATTCGATTGAAGCCAAGTCAGTAAAGAAAAATTTTGGCAGAAGACTCATCTTTGAAAATATTAATTTTCAGTTTAAAGATAAAGGCATATTTGGAATTTCCGGGCCTAATGGTTCGGGCAAATCAACCCTGGTAAAAATAATTGCCGGATTAATCTCTCCCTCTGAAGGTGAAATCATTCATCTAAATAATGAAGGGGAAATTGAATCTGAAAAGCTGCATAATCATATCGGATTTGTTTCTCCATATCTTGTATTATATGATGAATTTACTGCACTGGAAAATTTAAATCATTTTTCAAAAATACGCGGCGTGGATTTTAATAAAGAAAAAATTGATTACTTGTTAAACAAATTTTTGTTATTTAACAGGAAAGATGATTTTGTAAAAACATATTCATCGGGAATGAAACAGCGAATGAAATTTATTTTTGCTTTAATGCATTCACCTCAATTATTAATTCTTGATGAACCAACTTCAAATTTAGATGCGGAAGGTAAAGAATCGGTTTATTCAATAGTGAATGAAGAAGGATTAAATAATATAGTTATTGTTGCATCAAATGAAGAAACTGATTTAGCTTTATGTGATGAAATAATAAAACTTGAACAATTTAAAAATTAAACGATGTTCGTCATTGCGAATGAGTCTTCGAGTGAAGCAATCTATTTAATGAATGGATAAAAGCTATTTTGTTTATATAATTACCAATAAAAACAATAATGTATTGTACACTGGGATTACAAACAATTTAATCAGAAGGATTTATGAACATAAAGAGAAGATTTTTAAAGGATTTTCAGCAAAGTATAATTTGAATAAACTAGTCTATTTTGAATGTACAAATGATGTAAAAGAAGCTATAAATAGAGAGAAACAAATAAAAGGTGGTTCAAGAAAAAAGAAATTGGATTTGATTAATTCTATGAATCCTAATTGGGAGGATTTATATTCTGGAATACATTGAGATTGCTTCGTCGAGGATCCTCGCAATGACAATAAAATTAAATTATGATTTTTGATTTTTTTACATTGGACTTATAAAAAATGAAAGCTTACGCACTATTTAAAAAAGATTTTAATTCCGAGTTAAGAACTCGCTATGCAGTAAATTCACTTGCTATGTTTATTGTTGTTGCAATTAGTGTAATACTTTTTGCGATTGGCACAGAAAGAATATCCCCAGCCTTAACAGGCGGATTATTTTGGGTAGTAATTTTTTTTTCAGCTATGTCCGGTTTATCGCGCGCATTTGTTTCTGAGGAAGAGAGGGGAACTTCACTAACTCTGCAATTAATTTGTGCTCCTTCAACGGTTTTTACTGGCAAATTAGTATTCAATTTGATTTTGGTTTTTTGTATGAATACTGTAATAGCGTTACTTTATTCAGCACTATTTAGTGAGTTCGTACTGCAAAATTTTCTACTTTTTGTCATAACTTTCGTACTTGGAAATATTGGACTTGCGGTGGCTTCTACAATTATTGCTGCCATCATTGCGAAGGCTGGTTCAAAAGGTTCGCTCTACCCGGTTCTCTCATTCCCAATTTTACTGCCTTTGATTTTAACTGCGGTAAAGTTAACTTTGTTTTCAATTGATGGCACAACTATTGAAACTGCTAAATTTGAATTAGCAATTATTGCTTGCTATGATGTAATCATGATTTCAGTTTCCTACATGTTATTCGATTTTATTTGGAAAGATTAGTAATTTTAAGAACAATTTAGACTTATATAATATGGCCTGGAAAATCACCCTCTTTCTTTTAGTTTGTTTCGTTTCGATAGCGGGAATATCTTTTCCCATCGTCGAGAATCCCGTTGCATGGTATCAATTTCCATTAATACCTGGATTGGAAGAAAACGCTAAAATTATATTCTTTCATGTACCTACAGCATGGCTTACAGTTGTTGCATTTTTCATGACTGCATATTACGGTTTTAAATTTTTAAGAAAGAAAAACCTTGATGATGATGCTAAGTCGTATGCTGCAGCACAGCTTGGAATTATCTTCTGTATTTTAGCAACAATCACAGGCGCTGTGTGGGCTAAATTTGCTTGGGGTTCTTTTTGGAGTTGGGATCCAAGACAAACAAGTATTTTTGCTCTTCTACTAATTTATGGAGCTTGGTTCGCACTTCGTTCATCAATTGAATCTGAGGAAAAAAGAGCAACTCTATCAGCAGTATACAGCATGATTGCTTTCGTAACTGTTCCGTTTTTTATTTTTGTAATGCCAAGAATTATGACCGGCTTGCATCCGGGTTCAGCAGATGATACCAACTCAGGGCCTATAGTAGATTTTAAGATGAATGGAAATATGCTTCTAATTTTCTTCCTATCATTAATTGCTTTTACTATACTTTATTTTTGGATGTGGAATATTGGTTACAAATCAATTATCTATAGAGACAAACTAAATAAAACATACATAAGAGGATAAATTGGAAGGTCTTTATCAGTTCCTTGAAAAAAATTCAATCTTTATTGTTATGATAATAGTTCTAATTGTTTGGACAGGAGTTTTCTTCTACCTTTACAGTTTGGACAAAAGAATTAAAAATGTTGAAAAAGAAATAAATGGAGATAAAAATGAAAAATAAATATATTTTTGGCGGCATAATTGTTTCAGTCTTTTTAGTATTGATGATTTATCTTTTTTCTCAAAGCAATATTAAATACGAAAACGATTTTGCAAATGTAATGAACAAAGATAAAACAGTTAAAGCAACCGGCAGTTGGGTTAAAGAAAAAAATTACGATTACAATAAGCAAGACAGAACCTTTTCATTCTATATGGTAGATACAAAAGGGAATGAAATGAAAGTTGTTTACGATGGTTCAATACCAAATAATTTTGAAACTGCTAAGAGTGTTGTTGTAACAGGAAAATATCAGAATGGATATTTTCATGCAAAAGATATTTTAACTAAATGTCCAAGCAAGTATCAGGATCAGAAAACAGCTACTTCAAGTCTTTAAATAGTATTTATGTTTAAAAAAAATCGCGGAGAAGAAATTCTTTGCAGTGAGAGGAAACTATGATTGGAAGTATAGTCCTTACATTAGCATTAGCCTCAAGCGTAATTGCGATGGCAATGTATTTTCTAACTTTTAAAGGATATAAAAACGCAATAAATTTCGGAAGAATTGCTTACCATTCAATGGCTATATTGGTATTTACAGCAGCCACAATTCTACTTTACAATATACTAACGCATAATTATGGTTTAAAATACGTTTACGACTACAGCAGTAATGAACTTCCAAAAGGAATTTTAGCCGCTACATTCTGGGCCGGGCAGGAAGGCAGCTTTATGCTTTGGCTTTTCCTTACTTCCATTGTTGGATTAATACTTCAATCTTATGCTTCCAAACGCGGTGACCTTGAACAAAGAGTAATGGTTGTTTTTACTTTAGCCACTACATTTCTGCTTGTCATGGTTTCACCTTTATTTAAAAGCCCATTCACTTACATTTGGGCTGAACCAGTTTTTGTAGCAGTTAAGAATATAAATCCTACTTTTCTAAGTCAGTCTTGGATTCAGAGTTTTATGTTTAGTGATGGTTCAAGCGGTCAAAATTTCATTAAGATGAATGCTGATCTATACAATACGTTAATGGCTACCGGAATTCCTATTAAACAATTTATTATAGATGGAAAAGGGTTAAATCCTCAGCTAATGAATTTCTGGATGCAGATTCATCCTCCAATTTTATTTACCGGATTTTCAATGGCAACAGTTCCATTTTCATTTGCCATGGCTGCTTTGATGAAAAATGATTACCGTGACTGGGTAAAACAATCATTCCCATGGGTGCTTGCAGGTGCTGGAATATTAGGATTAGGAATTATGCTTGGCGGTTATTGGGCTTATGAAATGCTTGGATGGGGCGGTTACTGGGCCTGGGACCCTGTTGAAAATTCAAGTTTGATTCCATGGCTTGTTGGTGTTGCATCCGTACATACGCTTTTAGTGCAGAGAAAAAGTCAGGCAAATGGCGGAATCGGTAAGTTTGCCAAGAC
>CAZRMA010000015.1:19727-22106 GCA_964600655.1 uncultured Ignavibacteriaceae bacterium | reverse complement strand
TCAGAATAAATTTATGCTGCAAAATTTAGCAATTTTTAGGGAAGGCGAAATGGAATTGGCAATGAATAATCTGGACAGCGCTAAAACGGTTTTTCAAAAAATAGCAAATGAGGATCAAAAGAACATTTATGCCGATAAAGCCTTATATTTGTTAGGTAAAATTTATCAATTTGGCCTAAAAGACAGGGCTAAAGCTACGGAAACTTATGAGAATTTACTTGCAAAATTCCCTAACTCGTTATATCTTGACAATGCAAGGGCTGAAATAATTAAATTAAGGGATAACAAAATCGATAGAATAGAATAATGGGAAAAAAACAAAATCAAAAAATAGTTAAATGTTCTTTTTGCGGAAGAGATGGAAGTGAAGTCGGCAGTATGATTGCCGGGCCCGATGTTTACATTTGTGATATATGCATTGGAAGCAGTGTGGACATACTTAAAAATAATTTAGCTGCATACAATAACACAAAAGCAAAGTCTTCAATAGACCATACACCTGCAACAATTAAAAAAACTTTGGATGAATATGTAATAGGTCAGGATAGAGCTAAAAAAGTATTATCTGTTGCGGTTTACAATCATTATAAAAGAATTAATTCTAAAACATCTTTTTTTGAACTTGATGATGTTGAAATTGAAAAGAGTAATATTCTTTTAATTGGTCCTACTGGCGTTGGAAAAACTCTGCTTGCTCAAACTCTTGCCAGAATTTTAGATGTTCCTTTTGCCATTGCCGATGCTACAACATTAACTGAAGCTGGCTACGTTGGTGATGACGTTGAAACAGTTTTAGTTCATTTACTACAGGCTTCAGATTATAATCTTGACCGTGCACAAAGAGGAATTGTTTATATTGATGAAATAGATAAAATTGCGCGTAAAAGTGAAAGCACTTCAATTACACGTGATGTTTCAGGTGAAGGTGTCCAGCAGGCATTGTTAAAAATATTAGAAGGCACCGTAGCCGGAGTTCCACCAAAAGGCGGAAGAAAACATCCCGAACAAAGCTTGATCAACATAAACACAAAAAATATTTTGTTCATTGTGGGCGGTGCATTTGAAGGAATTGACCAAATAATTGCACACAGAATAAATAAAAATAAAATGGGATTTTTCTCGGATATAAAGCATAAAGTAAATGATGATCAATTATTAAATTTTATTCAGCCTGAAGACCTTTTGCGTTACGGCTTAATCCCTGAATTGATTGGAAGAATACCAATAACTGCGCCGTTGCAATCGCTTTCCGAAGAAGCATTCAAAAGCATTTTAACCGAGCCAAGGAATGCCATCTTAAAGCAATACAAGAAATTATTTATGATGGAAGGCATTGAACTTGAGTTTGATCCTTTCGCTATTGAAGCAATCGTTAAAAAAGCCATGGAAAGAAAAACTGGTGCCCGTGCATTGCGATCAATAGTTGAAGACTTTATGCTCGATATTATGTTTGAACTTCCTGCCAAAGAAGAAGTAGACAAATGTGTAATTACTAAAGATGTTGTGGAAAATGGAAGCGAACCAATTTATATAGAGGATAGAAAATCGGCGTAAACCGAATAAATTAAATATATACTGCTATTTGATAAACCCAATTTCTTAATGAAATTGGGTTTATTTTTTTACTTGATACATCATAATATGCTCTAAAACCTTAAGGACATTTTTTTAGCTTAAATCTTTCTAACGCATTATTTTACAAATAATTAATACCACGTTTGACTTCAAAAAAAAACATTCTCATCTGTTAGAAAATCAAGTATGTCTTCCGTTTTATTTTATCTAATTTGAAAAAAATCATGCGAATAATTGAATTATTCGCACAATAACGCTTGGTATAATTATTGGCTTTTTATGAGCCTTATTAAGAAGCAAATAAATTATTCAATCAAAGGAATAGACGGAAATAAAATGGAAAGAAAAAAAGTAACAATAGATGGTAACGAAGCCGCAGCTTATGTAGCTTTTAATACAAATGAAGTTATAGCAATATATCCAATAACCCCCTCTTCTAATATGGGCGAATGGTGTGATGATTGGTCTGCGAAAGGTAAAAAAAATATATGGGAAGAAACCCCCTCTGTCAGCGAATTACAAAGTGAAGGCGGTGCTTCAGGCAGTGTTCATGGTGCATTACAAACCGGGGCGTTAACCACCACTTTTACTGCTTCGCAAGGTCTGCTCTTGATGATACCTAATATGTTCAAAATAGCAGGTGAGCTTACCTCTACTGTTTTTCACGTTTCTGCAAGATCAATTGCTGCACAAGCACTGTCAATTTTTGGAGATCATAGTGATGTGATGGCAACCCGTTCGACCGGATTTGGACTGCTCTCATCAAATTCAGTTCAAGAGGTTATGGATTTTGCCTTGATAGCC
>CAZRMA010000015.1:0-19717 GCA_964600655.1 uncultured Ignavibacteriaceae bacterium | reverse complement strand
TTGATGGATTCAGAACATCTCATGAAGTAATGAAAATTGAGCAGCTTTCAATTGAAGATATGAAAGCTATGATTGATGATGATTTGGTAATTGCACACCGTAAACGCGCACTTACTCCCGATAATCCTTTTATACGCGGAACAGCTCAAAACCCGGATGTTTATTTTCAGGGAAGAGAAACAGTTAACTCTTATTATTTAAAATGTCCTGATATAGTGCAGGCTCAGATGGATAAGTTTGCTAAAATTGTTGGACGTCAATATCATTTGTTTGATTATGTCGGGGCGCCGGATGCTGAAAGAGTAGTAGTTCTAATGGGATCGGGTGCTGAAGCGGCTGAAGAAACAGTTAATTACCTAACTAGCAAAGAAGAAAAAGTTGGTGTATTAAAAGTAAGATTATACAGACCATTTTCAATTAAACACTTCATTAATGCGCTTCCTAAAACAGTAAAAATAATTTCAGTGTTAGATAGAACAAAAGAGCCCGGTGCTTCCGGTGAGCCGTTGTTTCTTGATGTTGTAAATGCAATTTCCGAAATGCACATTGATGGCGAACTTCCATTTGCTTATCCTAGAATAACCGGTGGAAGATATGGACTCTCCTCAAAAGAATTTACACCTGCGATGGTTAAAGGTGTTTTTGATGAAATGAAAAAAGATAAACCGAAAAATCATTTTACCATTGGAATTATTGATGATGTAACAAACACAAGTCTTGATTTTGACCCATCATTTTCAGTTGAAGATGCAAAAACATTCCGCGGTAAATTTTATGGCTTAGGTGCTGATGGAACAGTTGGTGCGAATAAGAACTCCATAAAAATTATCGGCGAAGGAACCGACAATTTTGCTCAGGGATATTTTGTTTACGATTCAAAAAAATCTGGTTCAACAACAATCTCTCACTTAAGATTCGGGCCTAAGAAAATTCAATCATCGTATTTGATTAATAAAACAAACTTCGTGGCATGTCATCAGCAAGTTTTTATGGAAAAATTTGATATGCTTGCCGATGTAGTTGAAGGCGGAACATTTCTGTTAAATACTGCTGCTTCTCAAGAAACTGCATGGGATACATTACCTGAAAAAGTTCAAAAAGATTTGATTGAAAAAAAGATGAAGTTTTACATTATTGATGCTTACAAAGTTGCCGGTGAAACGGGAATGGGAGTAAGAATTAATACTATTATGCAAACCTGCTTCTTTGCTATTTCTAATATCTTTCCTAAAGAAGAAGCCATTCAGTTAATTAAAAATTCAATCAAGAAAACTTACGGTGCAAAAGGCGATAAGATCGTTCAAATGAATTTTGCAGCGGTTGATAAAACACTAGAAAATTTATTCGAAGTTGAAGTTCCAAATAAAGTAAGCAGCAAATTAAAAATGAAACCCGCTGTACCTGTAAATGCTCCTGAGTTTATTAGAGAGGTTACCGGACAAATAATTTCTGGCGAAGGTGATCTTATACCGGTAAGCAAAATGCCGATTGACGGTACTTATCCTTCTGGAACCACAAAGTGGGAAAAAAGAAATATTGCTTTGGAAATACCTGTATGGGATGAAGAAGTATGTATTCAATGTAACAAATGTGTAATAGTTTGCCCTCATGCAACCATCCGAGCAAAAGTATACGAAGAAAAAGATTTGGCCAATGTACCGGAAACATTCAAGTATACTAAATTCAAATCTAAAGATTACGGCGAAGGAATGTATTATTCACTTCAAGTTGCAGTTGAGGATTGTACAGGCTGCGGAATTTGCGTTGATGTTTGCCCTGCTAAAAATAAAAAAGAAACCAAGTTAAAAGCTATCAACATGAAAGAGCAGCTTCCGTTACGTGAAACCGAAAGTAAAAATTGGGATTACTTCTTATCAATCCCTGAACTTGACAGAAGGAAAGTTAGTGTTACAAAAGTCAAAGACTCTCAATTTTTACAACCACTGTTTGAATTCTCGGGTGCTTGTACGGGCTGCGGCGAAACTCCTTATGTTAAATTAGTTAGCCAGTTATTTGGAGATAGAACTATTGTTGCAAATGCAACCGGATGTTCTTCAATTTACGGTGGAAACTTGCCTACAACTCCCTGGACAATGAATCAAGAAGGAAGAGGTCCTGCATGGTCAAATTCATTGTTTGAAGATAATGCAGAATTTGGGTTAGGATTTAGACTTGCAATTGATAAACACAATCTTCAAGCAAAAAATCTTATTAAAAAATTATCGTCTGATCTTGGGGACTATTTAGTGAGCGGATTATTAAATGCCGATCAAAAAAATGAAGTGGGCATTTATGAGCAAAGGGAAAGAGTAACTGCTTTAAATGACAAATTAAATGAGCTTTTAAAATTAAATAAAAATGGTAAATCACAGGATATTAAACATTTATTAAGTTTAGCAGATTATCTTGTCAAAAAATCTGTTTGGATAATGGGCGGTGATGGTTGGGCTTATGATATCGGATACGGCGGTTTGGATCATGTGCTTGCATCCGGTAAGAACGTAAATGTTTTGGTTCTTGATACCGAAGTATACTCAAATACAGGCGGTCAAGCTTCCAAGGCAACTCCGCGAGGAGCAGTAGCTAAATTTGCTGCTGCTGGTAAACCGATGGCTAAAAAAGATCTTGGTTTAATGGCTATGTCTTATGGGAATGTTTATGTAGCAAAAGTAGCAATGGGTGCAAATGATACTCATACCGTAAGGGCTATTCTCGAAGCTGAAGCTTATGAAGGGCCGTCTCTAATTATTGCTTACAGCCACTGTATTGCCCATGGAATTAATATGGGTACAGCAATGCATAATCAAAAGGCTGCAGTTGATTCAGGTTACTGGCAGTTATACCGTTACAATCCTGAACTTGCCGCTGAAAATAAAAATCCTTTCAAGCTTGAATCTAAAGGATTGAAGATTGCATTAAAAGATTATGCGTACATGGAAACAAGATATAAAATGTTAACAAAGAGTCATCCTAAAGAAGCAGCCAAATTAATGGAAGAAGCACAAAAAGATGTTGTGGACAAATGGAAGACTTATGAGCAGCTCGCATCTTTTAATCCTGAAGTTGGAAAAGATAATTAATAATTTCTGATTAAACTGTGAAATCTTAACTAATTAAAATAAAATTAGTGGAAGGGTGTTAAAATGGAAATGGAAACGAAAAAAGGGATACCGCTGATTGGCGATAAATTTCCTGAAATGAAAGTTCAGACAACAAAAGGAATGTTAAATATACCAAAAGATTTTGAGGGTAAATGGATGGTATTATTTAGTCATCCTGCTGATTTTACACCGGTATGTACTACCGAGTTTGTAGCCTTCGCAAAGAGAAATGAAAAATTCAAAGAATTAAATGCTGAATTAGTTGGTTTGTCAATTGACCAGGTTTTCTCTCATATCAAATGGATTGAATGGATAAAAAATACTTTAAATGTAAGTATTCCATTCCCTGTAATTGCAGATCATTCCGGCAATGTTGCTGAAAGACTTGGAATGATTCATCCGGGAAAAGAAACCAATACAGTAAGAGCAGTATTTGTAGTTGATCCAAAATCTACGGTTAGATTAATGATTTACTATCCGCAGGAAATTGGACGACAGGTTGATGAAGTGCTCAGAGCTTTAAAAGCTTTGCAGATCTCGGATAAAAACAAAGTTGCCATGCCGGAAAATTGGCCAAAGAACGAACTGATTGGTGACAAAGTAATTATACCGCCTCCAAAAGACATGGAGACGGCTGAAAAAAGAATGAATCCTGAAAATGGTTATGATTGGTGGTTTACTTATAAATCATTGAACTAATAAATTTTGGCTCTGTCCAGTTCCAATGCGCGTTTAGTAATGTTGGATGGAGCCCAGGTCATTTGAGAAAATTATTTTGAAGTGGGTAAAGATTAAAACCAGAATAGAAAATAAATTAAAAAGGTAGACTAATGAATCTCTCAACTAAATACTTAGGACTTGAATTAAAAAACCCAATTGTTCCTTCTGCAGGGCCATTATCTCAAAGTCTAGACAACATTAAAAAGATGGAAGACAACGGCGCGGCAGCAGTTGTTCTTTACTCACTGTTTGAAGAACAAATTGAACATGAACAACTAGAGCTAGATCATTATACAACAGTTCATAATGAAAGCTTTGCCGAAGCTCTGGATTATTTTCCGGAACCGTTTGAATATAAAACCGGCCCTGAAGAATATCTGGAACACATTCGGAAAGCAAAAATCTCAGTTGATATTCCTATAATTGCAAGTTTGAACGGTAAATCATTAGGCGGCTGGATTGAATATGCAAAAAAAATTGAAGAAGCCGGAGCCGATGCACTTGAATTAAATATTTATCATCTCGCTACAGATATTAACAAAACGCCACAGGAAATTGACAATTCATATATAAATATTGTTAAATCGGTAAAAGCAAATGTTAAAATTCCTATTGCAGTAAAAATGCATCCGTTCTTCAGTTCTGTAGCACACATGGCTTCTGAATTAGATAAAGCAGGTGCATCAGGAATACTTTTATTTAATAGATTTTATCAGCCCGATATTGATTTACAAACACTTGAAGTTGTCCCGAATGTTCTATTAAGTACACCGATGGATGCAAGATTGCCTCTTAGATGGATAGCAGTTTTATATAATAAAATAGGAGCTGATCTTGCTGCAACCAGTGGAATTTATACAGAACAAGATGTAATCAAAATGATTATGGTCGGTGCAAAGGTAACTCAAATGCTATCATGTTTATTAAAATTTGGAATCTCACATATTGGTGAAGTTATTTCAAAAATGAATTTATGGATGGAAGAAAACGAATATGAATCTTTAGATCAAATGAGAGGCAGTATGAGCTACATGAACGTAGCCGATCCTTCCTTATTTGAGCGCGCCAACTATATGAAGGTTCTGAATTCGTATAAATAAAAAATAAGTAATAAATTTTAGTCCGCAGTTTATACGGGGAAGTAGTTCGATAAATAAATTCAATATGCTGTCTTTTACCGAACTATATAAGCTAGCGGACTTTTTTTATTTTAAAATATTTTTCTCTTCTTTTACATGAACGGTTTGACATATCTTTACCGTTGGTTTAATTTTAAACCAGTTTGAAAAAGTTTTTAACTATATTAAAGCAAATTAAATTGGAGGCCTGGATTTGGATTGGCGGCTTACTCTATTTATTACTCATCAATTCAGATTCAATTAATCATTTTTCTATTTGCCCCTTAAAAAATTTAGGTTTTAATTTTTGTCCTGGCTGCGGGCTAGGTTTATCAATTAGTAAAGCTTTGCATTTCAATTTTTATGGCTCATTTCACGCGCATCTATTAGGGGTGCCTGCACTTTTAATTATTTTACATAGGATTTATGTTCTAATAAAAACATCAATCAGTTCTCAAATTAATTTCAACAATTAAATTATCATGAAAGGAGCTTCTGCATGGTAAACATTCTACACCTAATGCCTAACTTAGATGAAATGGAATTGAGATACGTTCAAGATTTAGTTAAAGATATGACTGATAATCAGATACAACAATTCTCAATAATCTATAATTCAAAAAGAAGAGATCCCCAGTTAATTCTTATTCTAACCTTAATTGGATTTTTAGGGTTTGCGGGAGTTCAAAGGTTTTTAACTGATCAAATTGGTATGGGAATATTATATTTCTTTACAGCAGGCTTGTGCTTCATCGGGACGATAGTTGACCTTGTAAATTATAAATCCCTTGCCTCAGAATATAATATGAAAATGGCTCGTCAGGCTGCTGCGATGACTATGGCCTCATCGTAAAATAACTATCAAACTAGGTGATAGTGGCTTAAATGTCTTGTCGTGAATTGTTAATGTGATAATCACAATTGGCATATAAGTGGTATTTAAATGGTTTTGCCAAATTAGATATTTTTAAACTCGCTATTGGGCAGGTTCATTTTATTATGATATGAAAATTTTACCTAACATTTATTTTCTATTAGTATTTATATTACTTTGTATTTTCTAAGACTGACAATCACATTATAAATTAAATTGATTGCATATTTTTCATCAATCTCTACCGCACTTAGTTAAAAAAGTTATTATCTTTAGCATAACTTTTTAAATTTCCGTAAAAACAATTACTTGAATATTAGGAGCATCAAAATGAAAAGATATTTTATAATTCTTTTAACTTTCCTTTTAATTACGGGTAAAAGTTTCACACAACAAGATAAAAAAGTAAAAGTGCTAATCCGTTTGGATGATATTGGTATGTGTCATTCTGTTAATGAAGCTTTAAAAGAAATAATTAAAACGGGATTACCAATTTCCGTTTCTGTTATGTTTGCCTGCCCTTGGTATCAGGAAGCTGTAGATATTTTGAAAGACAATCCGCAAGTTTCTGTAGGAATTCATCTGACATTAAATTCAGAATGGAAAAATTATCGATGGGGACCGGTTCTAGGAAGGACCGCCGTTCCAAGTTTAGTGGATAGCCTGGGGTACTTTTTCCCTTCGAGAGCTACATTCAATGCTAACCATCCATCTCTTGTCGACATTGAAAAAGAACTACGAGCGCAAATTGAGAGAGCATTGGGGACAGGGTTAAAAATTGTTTATGTAGATCATCACATGGGTACTGCAGTTGATAAACCTGAATACAGAAAAATTTTAGAAAAGCTTGCAAAAGAATACCATCTTGGAATACCGCAGTATTTTAATGAAAATTATTCTGATAATATGTATGCTGATGATATTGGGAACAAGGCAGACAGCTTATATAAAATTCTAAATAACCTTACATCAGAAAAAGTAAATCTAATCGTTAGTCATATTGGAATTGATAACGACGAACTTTCTGGCTTGATAGATCTAAATTCTTTTGGAATGAAACAAATGAGCAAACATCGACAGGCAGAATTAAATGCCTGGAAGTCAAAAAAAATACTTAGTCTATTAAAATCAAATAAGTATTCATTAATAACTTATTCGCAATTAATAAATGATTTTGGTTTGGGTAATATGAAAAAGCCGGAAGTAACAAATTGAAAATTTTTCAAAATCTATTAAAATATTTTTTTAACTTGCGTTGTCGCTTAATTCAAATCAAAATAAAGGGAGTTAGATTATGCTGGAAAACGTAACTACTATTTCTCCGATGTTCCAAAACATACTCAACAAAATGGCGAAAGACATGCGCTTCTTAGGAATATTTTATATTATCTCTGGAGGCTTTTCTTGTTTGTCAATATTTGGGGCAGTATTTGGAATTCCGTATATCATTAGTGGAATCAGACTTAGAGAATCGGCAAATTTTTTTGACAATTATTCCTACGGAGGTGATATTGGGATTCTTGAAAATGCTATCGAAAAACAGAGCAGGTTTTTCTTCATACAAAAAGTACTTCTATTAATAGGAATTATCATAACAATTTTATCAATAATTTTTATGTTTGCATTCTTACCGATGATTATAAAAAATATCACTTCAGGTTATTATCCAACAACCTAAGCCATAATTTTAATATTATTTATTAAGGGAATCTAATTTTTTTGGTTCCCTTTTTATTTGCCTGTATGATAGTGGTCCTCCAATCATTCCTTCCAATTTCTAATCAAGATTCGTAATTTTAAATTAACAATTTCAAAAAATATTATGCCTTCAAAAATTTATGATATAGCTATTGTCGGGGGAGGGATTGTAGGAACTGCTACGGCTTTACAACTTCTCCAGAATAAAAACTATTCTCTAATTTTAATTGAGGCTGAAAATAAATTAGCGGCGCATCAAACTGGAAGAAACAGTGGAGTAATTCATTCAGGTTTATATTATAAACCAGGTTCGCTTAAAGCATTGAATTGTGTTGAAGGAAGAAATCTTTTGTATAGTTTCTGCGAAAAAAATGAAATTAAATTTGATAGGTGTGGAAAAATTGTAGTTGCAGTTGATAAAAACGAATTAACTGCGCTTGATGAACTGGAAATGCGTGGAACTGAAAATGGTCTAAAGAATTTAAAACGAATATCAGCAGCTGAAATTAAAAAATATGAACCTCATGCAGTAGGGATTGAAGGGCTATTTGTTGAAGAAACTGGGATTGTTGATTACACAGATGTAACTGCTGCCTATGAAAAAATCATTGTAGAAAAGGGAGGTGAGATTAAAACTAATTGCCGCTTTCTATCATTGGATGAAACAAAAGATGTATTGAAATTAAAAACTACATTGGGAGAAATATCGGCCAGATTTTTAATTAATTGTGCCGGGCTTCAATCCGATAAAGTTGCTCAGTTATGCGGTATGAAAACCAACGTTCAAATAATCCCGTTCCGTGGTGAATATTACAAATTAAAAAATGAAAGAGCATATCTCGTAAATAATTTAATTTATCCTGTCCCGGATTCAATGTTCCCATTTCTTGGTGTACATTTTACTAGAATGATTAAAGGTGGAATTGAAGCTGGGCCTAATGCTGTTTTAGCTTTTAAAAGAGAAGGCTACACATTAAAGGATTTTTCGATTAAAGATATTTCCGAAATGTTAAGTTTTCCAGGTTTTTGGAAGATGGGAAGAAAGTATTATAAAACCGGCTTTAAAGAATTTCATCGTTCATTTAGTAAATCGGCTTTTGTTAATGCTCTTAAAAAATTAATTCCTGAAATTAAGGATGAAGATGTTACTCCTTTTAGAGCCGGAGTTCGTGCCCAGGCGGTTGATACTAATGGTAAACTTATTGATGATTTTAGAATAATAGAAAAAGAAAATATGGTTCATGTTTTGAATGCCCCTTCACCCGCTGCTACAGCCTCATTAAGCATAGGAACTAAGATTGCTAAAATGGTAATTGATAAAATATCATAACATCTTGTCGATATTAAATGTAAAGTTGGAAGTAACCTGATCTAAAAATTTTTTTGAAAATTATTTGAAGAGTTTGAATAGCAATTAAGTCTTTAAAAAAAATTCTTATTTTAAATCCAATAGGGGACAACTGCGTCCATCAAACGTTGTATCAGTTCTCGATTATGTTTATTGATTTCGGCCTTCCTAGCAATTGGTTGAAAAGCAGGGAGTGTATCGTGCAGAAATTCTGGCAATTCATTATTAATTTTTTCTTGCCAGTAATTTCTCCAATCAGAAGGCAATCGCTCAGGAATTTCCAATTCAAATAAAATTAAATACAACAGAATCCAAATTCTCGGAGTGGCAGTAATTGAATAACCTCCGCCGAATGTGAAAAGAGCTTTTCCCTTGCAGTACAAATTAACTAGCTCGATTACGCGTCGATAAATTTTTTCAAAATCTTGAGTAGTCAGCATAAGATCTGCTAAGGGATCAGAGAAATGTGCATCGGCACCGGCTTGGACAATCAAAGCGTCTGGTTTAAACCATTTTAATGCCGGCTCAACTATTCCATTAATTATTTCTAAATAAGATTCGCCTTCAGTAAATGGTTCCAGGGGGACATTAAGTTTCAATGACCTTCCCATTCCTTTTCCAAGTTCGTGAAGCCAGCCTGTACCGGGGAAAAGAAATTCTCCCGATTCATGAATAGATATCGTCATCACTTTTTCATTTGAATAGAAAATTTCCTGAACCCCATCACCATGATGAACATCTAGATCTAAATAAACAACATGCCAGCCTGCATTCACCATTTCGTTAACGGCAAGCGCCAGATCATTATAAATACAAAATCCAGCTGCAAGATTTTTATGTGCATGATGAAATCCGCCGCCCATTTGCAAAACTTTATCAGCTTTATTTTCGGTGAGTAAACGTGCCCCCAAAACTGTTCCCCCAATTTGTAATCTTGCACCTTCAGCCATTCCTTGCATGATAGGATTGTCCAAAGTTCCCAGCCCGAAGTCTTCTATGTTTTTTGAATTTTCTCCACGGCTTACTGCTTCAACTACATCGATATAAGATTTATCATGTATAACGGTCAAATCTTCGGGAGAAACTGGTTCAGGTTTTAATGGCTGTTTTAAATTTCCGGTTCGGATTAAAAAATCAAGAACCATTTCTGCACGAACCGGATTAAAAGGGTGTTCAGAACCCAAGTCGTATTTACTATAATCGGGATGGTAAATTATTTCACACATGCAATTTGAACCGGCCATATTACTTCAAATCCTGCATTGCAAATAGCTTTAGCAATTAATTTCATTTCAATAGTTCCAACTCTTAGAACCAATCTGATATTTTTATCTTTTTCAGGATAGGTTAAAATTGAATGAATGTTTACTTTATATTCGGCTAGAAGTGCTGTTAACCTTGCAAGTTCGCCAGTTCGATTTGTTAAACGGACATCTAATCGTCCTGAAGGTTGATGAACCCCGGTCAACAATAGAAGTGCATCCAGCATATCTGTAATAGTAACAATTCCAACTAGCTGTAAATCTTCAACTACAGGTAGGCAACCAATTTTTAATTCTCTCATCAATTGCGCTGCTGATTCAATCGGATCGGAAGGGTGTGTAGTTTCAACGGGATAACTCATTATATTGCGAACCGCTTCTCCCGGCTCAAATGGATGCTTAGCTAATTTACTGGTAGATAATCTTAAATCGCGGTCGGTTATTATTCCCACCAATTTATTATTTTCAACAATTGGCAGATGACGGATATTTTTATCCTGCATAAGCTGATATGCATCACCCAATTTTGTATCGGGAGAAATTGAGGTGAGCTCATTTTTCATTACTTCTCTAATAATCATATTTTCCCCAAAATATTGTTTGTAAAGAATTCATTTTTATTTCATAAATTAATTTTTTGCGGAACTCAAATAATATTTGTTGAACGGTAAATTAATAAGTAGGCCTTTCAACACCGCCAGGCTTAATTGACAGATAAACATCCTGGATGATCAAAGGAATACTATCTTTTATAGCTTGTACTTCCAGATTCCATATCCACGGTATTTCTTCAATCATCTGCGAAATTCTTCCCAAAACCTGTCCGATCCCGCTTTCTTTTTCAAGCTTTAATTCTTTCATAATTTCTTCTAAGTCACGATTGGTTAAAGGAGTAATTCTTAAAATGGGCTGAGAATTTTGTGCTTTAACCTCGAGCAGCGGTCCGAATAAAGTATCGGGTTTGACTTTAATTTTATATATATCTGATAATCCTGGTTTAATATCAATTGTTTGAATTCCAAAATATTTAACCAACATTTCTGCATCCGTGCTTTTATCCAAATCAATTATTTCCTGCTGTGAAGTATCTTTTGATATTATAGAATGAATTAATCGGCGCGCCTCATCTGCTTTAACATCTTCATACCAGACAAGATTTCCGAGAGGCTGCTTACGAAAATCTATATAACGAACAATTTTTCCTAAAGCATTAACGGCAGATTCAGGAAAACGGAAAGTCGGAAACTTTCTATCCAAGTTTTTATGACTAGAATCATCCGCAAGTGAAACGGTTCCTGTGGCACCCATTAAACATAGTAAGACAGGTTTTTCAATATTTGTTTTTTCTTCGGCTGAATTAACTCCTCTGCGGATTGCAGCAGAATACTGTTCAACATCACAATCACCAACGCATGCAAATCCGACTAAAAGTGAATCAACATTTTCATTTAAAAGAGAATCTCGCACAGCGATTTCATAATTTTCAGGAGATGTGAATGCGCCTAAATCTATTACGCCGGAATTTTCAATTATCAGATCATTCATATCACATGCGTCTGCAAATATAGTTGCCATCCCGGATGAGTTAGCAATGATGTTAACACGATTCCCTTTAGGTAATGGTTGATTGGATAGTACAAGTGCAATATCAAAAATATCTTCAAGAGAAGGAGCTAATATAATTCCAGTCTGCTGAAATAGAGCTTCTACTTCCTGATTACCTACATTATGAATACCACTTTTAGCTTCAACTGTTTTTTTACCGGCAATACTTCTGGCACCTTTAACACAAAGAATAGGTTTTTTATATGTCATTCGTCTGGCAATTCTAACAAATCTTCTTGGATTACCGAATGTTTCTAGATAAAGAATTGCTACTTTAGTGTTTTGATCTTCTTCCCAATATTGAAGTAAGTCATTTCCCGATACATCAGCCCTATTACCAGCAGAAACAAAAGATGTAAATCCGATTCCTTTTTCGCGAGCATAATCCATAATAACTAAACCTAAAGCAGCCGAATGCGAAAAGAATCCTATATTTCCTGCAGACATAATTTTAGGTGCAAGGCTTGCATTAAGCCTAATTGCCGGATCGGTGTTCATTAAACCAAGACAACTAGGGCCTAGAAGTCTTGTGCCGTGAGCTCGAACTAAATCCACCAGCATTTTTTGCCTTTGTAACCCTTCAGGGCCAGCATCTGCAAAACCAGCAGATACAACTAGAAATCCTTTAACACCTTTTTGAATTAATTCTTCGGCTACTTTTTGGACTTTTTCTGCCCGCACAGCAATAACCGCAAGATCAACAGGTTCAGGTAAATCCATAGCAGACGAATAAGCTTTAATCCCGTTTACCGAAACTGCCTGCAGGTTAATAGGATAAACAGTTCCTTCAAAATTTGCAGCAAGGATATTACGAAAAACGATATTTCCTATCGAAGATGAATCACGTGAAGCACCAACAACAGCAATAACTTTTGGACGGAGTAATGGAACAAGCGAGTTTGCAACGGCTATCTTTTCCCGTAAATCGGCTAGTTCCCAAAGAGCCGAAGCGCCATTAACAGGCAGTTCGATGTGAACTGTATCTGATTCCCAAACTCTGTGCTTTTCAAATCCTGAGCTTTTAAAGACATTCATCATGGGTTGATTGTCAGGCAAGACTTCTGCTTCTAATTCTACGATTCCATTTGCGGCAGCTAATCCGGCTAAGCGCTCAAGTAAAATGGTTCCAATACCTCTGCCTTGATATTCATCTTCAATTAGAAAAGCTACTTCGGCAGAACGCCCATTTCCGGTAGAAATATAATTTCCCAAGCCGACCACTTTTGTATCATTCTCTTCGCCGGTTAAAGCCAAAAGGCATCCATCTTGTGTGAAATCGCCTTTACATAATTCATTAATTATTTTGTTAGATACGGCGGAGATCGAAGCCATAAAACGCATTCTAAGGCTATCCTGAGAAATTCGCTTCATAAAAGATTCTACTAGAGAAATTTCATTTGAAGTTGCAGGTTTTAATAAAATGCCTTGTCCATTCTTTAGTAAGACGTGTTCATTATAGGCTAGTCCTTCGGGGATGATTCGGAACATCGGTTTTTAATTCCCTTAAAAATTATAAATATAGTTTCAACAAAAATAAGCATTTATTTATTGTCTGTTTAATCTTGAGCTAAATGCAGTTATGAATATTAAAAATATTAAATGATTTTTAATTCAATTTTTCCTTTCAAAGGAAGAATAAACTATTTGCAGAAACAATAATATATAAAAAAAAAGGAGGTTCTAAACAAGTGAAAGAACCTCCCATAAAAGAAATAAATACTATTAAGACATATTTTTAATTTCTTCAACTACCTGCGGATTTGCTAGTGTTGTTATATCTCCTACATCCTGTTTGTTAGCAATTGCAGATAGCACTCTTCTCATAATTTTGCCCGAACGTGTTTTAGGCATATCTGAAACAATCCATACTTTACCTGGTTTAGCGATTGGCCCAATTTCTTTAGCAAGCGTATCCGAAATCTTTTTTTGTATTTCAGGGCTGCCTGTAATTCCAGGTTTTAATGATACAAAAATATGGGGCACTTTTCCTTTAACCGGATCAGCAACCGGAACAACAGCTGCTTCGCCAACTTCTGGGCACATAAGTGCTGCAGATTCAAGTTCCTTAGTTCCAAGCCTATGGCCTGCAACATTAATTACATCATCAATACGTCCAAGTATTCTGAAGTAACCATCCTGAGCTTCTAAAGCTCCGTCACCTGCGAAGTACGGCCAATCATGCCAATCTTTACTCTTTGGATCTTTGTTATACCGCTGATAATATTGGCGAACAAATCTATCATCGTCGCCCCAAATGGTAAGCATTCTGCCGGGCCATGGATTTTGTATGCAAATGTTTCCTGCCTTTCCGCTTCCTGCCGGCAATGGTTTTCCTTCTTCATCAAAAATGATTGGATAAATTCCGGGAACGCCAGGTCCGGCACTACCTGGTTTCATTTTATGTATTCCGGGAATTGTTGAACACAAGAAACCACCAGTTTCAGTTTGCCACCAGGTATCTACAATAGCTGCTTCTTTTTTACCAACTACGTTATAATACCATCGCCATACCTCAGGCTCAATGGGTTCACCAACAGTGGTCATGTGTTTAAAATGATAATTGTATTTAGCTGGTTCATCAGGCCCAACGCGTCGTAATGCACGTATTGCTGTAGGTGAAGTATGAAATATATTTACGTCCAATTCTTCAGCAACTCGCCAGGGCCTTCCGGCATCCGGGTAAGTAGGAACTCCTTCAAAAATTACGGAAGAGGCTGCAAGAGCAAGTGGCCCGTATATTATATATGAATGTCCGGTGATCCAGCCAATATCAGCCATACACCAGTAAACATCTTCAGGATGAATATCCTGAATATATTTTGAAGTTCCGGTTACATACGACATATATCCACCAATAGAATGCTGAGCACCCTTTGGTTTACCGGTTGAACCTGATGTGTACATTATAAAAAGAGTATCTTCTGAAAGTAATTGAACAGGATCAATTTTTTGGTGATAATATTTTTTTATTACATCATTAACTAAATAATCTCGGCCTTCAACTAAAGGTGTCTTTACTGAATATTTTCCTGGATATCTTTCGAAGATGAGAACCTTTTCTATTTTCTGGCCTTCTTTCAAAGCCTCATCATAAGCAATATCAGCTTTTTCTTTATGGTCGATGAGTGTACCGGCTCTGTAATATGAATCTGCTGTAATAAGGACCTTACTTTTTGCATCAGCAACTCTCTCTCCACAGGCTTTGCCTGAAAAGCCGGAAAATACCTGAGAGTGGATTGCACCGATTCGAGCGCATGCAAGCATTGCAATTGCTATTTCAGGAATCATCGGCATATGCAGTGTTACTGTATCTCCTGCTTTTACTCCGCAGAAATCTTTTAGTAAAACAGCAAACTCATTTACTTTTATATAGAGTTCTTGAAAAGTAATATGTTGAATTGGTTCGTCCTCAGGTTCCGGAACAAAATGCAATGCAGTTTTATTTTTATATTTAGCTAAGTGCCTGTCAATGCAATTGTAGGAAGCATTTATTTTACCGCCTGTAAACCATTTAAAGAATGGAGGATTGCTTGAATCAAGAATTTTATCATACGGTTTGTACCAATCCAGCATATCGGCATAATCTGAAAAACATTGAGGGAAATTTTCCATTCCGAATTTATCAAATATTTTTTCATCATTAAGATTTGCTTGAGCAATAAATTCTGAGGAGGGTTTGAAATAATCTTCCTCTTTCCAATGAACCGCTATCTGTGATTCAGAAACTTCATCCTCAGTTTTTTTCTTATCCATATATTTACTCCTAAAGTTTTATTTGTTATACAATTTTAGTCTCTCCTACTGCAAGAACAACTCTACCATAAGTTTCGTTAAGCACCTGGGCAAGTGCTAAATAAAAAGCAGATAACCCGCAGATAATTCCTTCCCATCCTGCAATCGTTTTTACAACTGCACTTCCGGTTGCGTCACCAAGTGCCAGCAGCCAGAATAAAATAAACAAAGTGAAAAAAACAACCTGGAGAGCTTTGTTATGTTTTAAAGTAGCTATCCACAGACCAAAAGTGAAAAGTCCCCACATAAATAAATAAGCCACCATAGCACCTTCTTCTGCAGCGTTAAACCAACCCAATTTGGGCATAAGGATTAAAAACACCAAAGTTTCCCAAAACAATCCGTATGACATAAAAGCTGTAGTACCAAAAGTATTTCCCTTTTTCCATTCCATCCAACCTGCAAAAATTTGAGCAATGCCGCCATAAAACAATCCCATCGCTAATATCATACTTCCTAAATTATAAATTCCTGCGTTGTGAAGATTCAGTAGTATTGTTGTCATACCAAATCCAAACAGTCCAAGTGGTGCTGGGTTAGCAGTTGTATCAACAATTTTAGTGCTTTCTGGCATGATTCCTCCTACATGTTAAAATACTTTTTGATTTAATGTGTTAATAAGAAAGAAAAATAGTCGGGTGCATTATTACAATTTTTGGATAATTTAATTTTGTTGTATGACAAAGTTCCAAATCCGGTTTTATAATTTATAGTTCATTAATTATTATTCTATTTAATATTTTTAAAAATAATTTCTGGTTAAAAATTTTATAAAGTTATAAATGAAATTGCAATACTAGGTTGATGAAAGTCATTTAAATTTGGACAAATGAATTTTCAAGGATAAGCAGCCGAACAAAAATCATTTAGCTTCTGAACTTTTTTGAATAAAAAGTTTGTTCGGGAAATCAAATAAAATTAAGTTACAAAAGCTGTAATTTATAAACAAGTCTTGATCAACGTGAAAGTATACAAAATAAAATACTTAAATGTTCAGTACAATAAATTTTAAAATCTGATAACAATTCATCATTATATAAGTTTAAGAATGTATTTAAGTTGATGAAATTTTGTTATAAATGTTATAATTTAACAAATGAATATAAGAGGAGACAGACTTGAATTTGAATAACAGCTATTCTTCGTCTGCAAATAAATTTGAAAAATACCGGCACACTACAGGTTTTATATTAGGCCCGCTAATCTTTTTTTTTATATTATTTATTAATACGCCTGAAAGTTTTATACAAAATGCCAAAAGTATTTTGCCGTCCTCTGCAATGGAAGAGCAAATTTTGCAGCTTGCTTATGGAACTAAGATAACTTTAGGTCTACTGCTGCTTATGGTTATTTGGTGGATAACAGAAGCAGTCCCAATACCCGTCACAGCAATTTTACCGGGAATAATTATGCCGTTTTTCCATGTTACAGGTTTTTATCAAGGCAAGTTATTTGAGTTTACGGGAAAGAACATTTTATCGAACTATGCTAATCCTATTATCTTTTTATTCCTAAGTGGATTTTTATTAGCAGCGGCATTACAGAAATGGAAACTTGATAAGAGGTTAACATTATATATTTTATCAAGGGGAAATCTCGCAAACAATACTAGTTCAGTATTACTTGGAATGATGTGCATCTCAGCTTTTCTTTCGATGTGGATTTCAAATACAGCAACCACTGCAATGCTTCTGCCATTAGGTGCCGGAATACTTACACAAAACGGAACTAAAGTAGGTGAATCAAATTTTGGAAAGTCCATTATGCTTGGAATCGCCTGGGGCGCTTCAATTGGCGGTGTTGGAACAATTTTAGGTACTCCGCCTAATGGCATTTGTGTTTCGATTCTTAGTTCATCAGGAATTAGGCAAATAGATTTTTTAGAATGGATGAAAATAGGAATTCCATTTGTTATACTTTTTATTCCCATCGCTTGGTACGTTCTTTTAAAGGTGTTCCCACCGGAAATAAAAAATATTCAAGGCGGTAAAGAATTAATTATTGAACAGAAAAATAAATTGGGCCGTTGGTCAAAAGCTGAAAAACTTACGATCGTAGGTTTTACTGTAGTAGTATTTCTATGGGTATCCAATCCATTTTGGAAATATATTTTCCCGGCAGAACTTTCTCAGAATCTTAGATGGTTTGACGAAAATATAATAGCATTATTCGGGGCGCTCTTACTTTTTCTTTTGCCTGTTAATTGGAAAGAACAAAAGTTTGTACTTGATTGGCCTGATGCAAAGTTTGTTGATTGGGGAACCCTTTTACTTTTTGGAGGCGGGATTGCCTTATCTGATGGAATGTTTAAAACAGGACTTGCAAATTGGATGGCAAACACAGCAGTTGCTTTCTTAGGTTCACCGTCCACCTTAGTGCTCATGTTCGTGATAATTATTATGTTGATATTACTTACTGAGGTTACCTCAAATACGGCGGTAATATCAATGATGGTCCCCATTATTATTTCCATTGCAAACGGTACCGGGAATGATCCTGTTGCTTTGTCCATTGCTGCAACTATTGCGGCATCTATGGCATTTATGCTTCCCGTTGCAACTCCGCCTAACGCCTTAGTATACGGAACCGGTTATATTAAAATCACTGATATGATAAAAGGCGGAGTTATTTTAGATTTAATCGCCTGGTTCTTTACTGCTGCAATATTATACTTTGTGGTTGATAAACTTTTGGGAGTAATATCCTTTTAATTAGTATGCCTAAGTTTCGTTAGGTTCAAATTTTATTAATTATTACAAATAGATTTTGTCTAATATGAATAAAAAAAATTTAATTCTCATTTTATCAAGTTTAATTTTCCTTTCATGCAATTCTTCAAATCCAATTGTTGAAATCAAAACGGAGCTTGGAAATATTAAAGTAGAAATCTACAAAGATAAAGCTCCAATCTCTGCGGATAATTTTTTGAAATACGTTGATAAAAATTTATACCGGAATACATCTTTCTATAGAACCGTAACCATGGATAACCAGCCTAATAACAAAATTAAAATTGAAGTTATTCAAGGCGGACTGGGAGATGATGAAAATAAAATGCTTCCCCCAATTCAACACGAGCCGACAAACAAAACCGGGATACTTCATAAAGACGGAGTGATTTCTTACGCAAGAAATGAACCTGGCACAGAAACATCAGAATTTTTTATTTGTGTAGGTGACCAGCCTGAGCTTGATTACGGCGGTAAAAGAAATCCCGACGGGCAAGGATTTTCAGCTTTCGGAAAAGTAATTGAAGGAATGGATGTAGTTCGTAAAATTCAATCCCAACCAAATAAAGAGCAAGCATTAACACCGCCAATAAAAATTTATGATATTGTTAGAGATCAGTTTTGACTTTGAACGTGTATTGATTATGACGTAATAAGAGGTTAAATTATGGCCATAATTAAGACAAATAAAGGATACGTGAAATGAGAGATATAGTAATTTCAAGTGATATAATTCCGGTTGGACAATTTAAATCTAGTTTAGCTAAGTATCTTAAAGAAATTCAGGAAAAGAAAAACTCTTTAATAATAACTCAGAATGGAAAGCCCGCAGGCGTACTTATATCTCCTTCAGAGTTTGATGAGCTGCGACAAACAAAATTATTTATTGATTCAATTTCGCGTGGTTTATCTAATTCGGAGAAAGGTGAAAAATATACAGTATCTCAATTAAAAAAAGAAATGAAAAAAGCTAGAGAAAATAGAAGTTAATGAAGCTATATTGGACAAAAGAAGCTTTAATTAGGCTTCAAGAAATTGAAGAATTCATTTCAAAAGATAACCCGAAGATTGCAATAGAATTTACAGATAAATTAATATCTATTTCAGAAACAATTCCTCAGAACCCGGAAAAGGGAAGAATAGTCCCTGAACTTGCCATAGAACAAATCAGAGAAATACTATATAAAGGTTACCGGATAGTTTACTTAAGAAAAAATAAATCGATAGAAATACTTACTGTCTTTGAAGGCCATCAGCTCTTAAAAAAAGAAGAAGTAAAGAAAAGTATATCAAAATAAACGGCAGCATAAAATCTAGTTTTTATTGCACATTATTTGTTAATAAATTAATTTCATTTCGGTAATTGTAACTCTTCTATAAGCAGTGATGAAATGGGGCATGGAAAAATGAAGATAACTTTTCGAATTTTAAACAAATAAGAGTATTATATATATACATTCTTAAACTAAT
>CAZRMA010000014.1:0-23214 GCA_964600655.1 uncultured Ignavibacteriaceae bacterium | reverse complement strand
AGTGAAATTGAAATCTGGCTGTAAATTGGAGGGAAAGCATTAAACAATATAACTACAGTGATTATTAACCACATGTGGTTTGCTTCCCATATTGGCGCCATTGAATCGCTAACTATTTTTCGGATTCGTATTTTATTTTCACCTCGCGATGTTAGTTCAATTATACCGGCACCAAAGTCTGCGCCGCCTAATAAGCAATAAAGATAAACAGAAACTAACAAAAATATAATTACTACGTAAAGCATGGTGTTAAGTCAAAATTCAAAATTAAAAAGTCAAATTGTTTAAATTCAGAACTTCGAAGTTTAATCATATTGTATTACTCAGTAATAATTATGTCAATAGTTTTCCAAAAAACTCGAAGCTATTATTGTATTAAGTTACCTTACGCAAGAGCCTAAATAAACTCAGTTTCTTAATGAAACTGGGTTTATAACTAATTGTTTAGCGTAACATCAGTTACTAATTTCAAAACTCTTCTTCGTCCAATTTTATTATTTGTCTTTTCATTAACCAATAAGCAGCAAAGCATAAAACCAAATATGAAATTGCAAAAAGTGTAAAATGAAAAATTTGTCCGGGCACGGGTGAAACAGCTTGAGCCGTTCTCATAATATTATAAATTATCCAGGGCTGCCTTCCAACTTCGGTTACAATCCAACCGGCTTCAACAGCAATAAATCCTAATGGTCCGATTAGGGCAATGAAAGTTAAAAACTTTTTATTCAACAAAACATCTTTCCATTTGTAGCGAATCACCCAGAATAAAATTCCTGCTAAAGCTAAAAGGGTACCGCATCCAACCATAATTTGAAAAGCAATATGAGTTGGTGCAACCGGCGGCCAATTATTTTCCGGGAAATCATTTAATCCCTTAACCTCGGCATTAAAATCTCCGTAGGCTAAGAAACTTAATCCTTTTGGTATTTGAAAACCGAATTTTGTGGTTCGTTCAGTTTCATTTGGAATCCCGCCAATGGTTAAACCTGCTCCGCTTTCTGTTTGAAATAATCCTTCCATAGCTGCAAGTTTTATGGGCTGTCTTTTAGCGACATCTTTTGCAGAATGGTCCCCACTAAGCGGCTGAATAATAGCTGCAATGCTTCCAATTGATAAAGCAATTATCATTGCCATTTTATGAATTGCAATATTTTTCCCTCTCAAAAGTAAAAATGCGTGAAGCCCGGCAACAGCAAATGCGGTAGCTTCGAATGCTGCAATTATCATGTGAGAAGTTTGACTAACCCAGGCAGGATTAAACATTGCTGCAAATGGGTCAATATTAATTGCTTGTCCATTTACCCAATCAAATCCGGTTGGTGCGTTCATCCAGGCATTTGCAGTAACAACAAAAATTCCGGAAAGCACTCCTGTTATTCCAACCATCAAACCAGAAAACCAATGCACATACGGATTCATCCTATCCCATCCGTAAAGAAATAATCCAATGCAAATTGCTTCAACAAAAAAAGCTGTTCCTTCCCAGCTAAAAGGCATTCCTATTATTGCTCCGGCATATTTCATAAATCCCGGCCATAGAATTCCAAGTTCAAATGAAAGAGCAGTGCCTGAAACTGCGCCGATTGCAAAAAATATAGCAACTCCTTTAGACCAGGTTTTTGTAAGCTTTAAATAGATTTCATCTTTTCGTTTTAAATAAAGCCAATGCGAAACAACCATTAGGAAAGGCATAGTCATACCAATGCAGGCGAAGATAATGTGAAACCCGAGAGACAAGGCCATTGTGGAACGGGCAGCGAGAAGATTGTCCATAAATATTATTAATAAATTTAAAAGTTTAGTGACACTAAACTATAAAATATTTAGTTAATGTTCAGTGCTGTTTATAAATAGGAATTTTGATGTGATGGAACTGTTTTTTTAATAGAAAACACACATCTAATAAAAAAGCCTTCGAAAATTAATTCAAAGGCTATTAAAGCTAAAAATATTTTATAACTACCAGATTTTTACAACTTCACTATCAGGCCTTCTCATAGGATCCCCTTCTTTTACATTGAATGCTGCCCAGAATGCTGACAAATTTCTGAATGGCCCGTTAACTCTTTGTTTATTTGGAGAATGAGGATCTGTTTTTAATCTTAGCATTAAATCTTTATCTCGAATATTATTTCTCCAAGCTTGGGCCCATGACAAGAAAAATCTTTGAGCTGGAGTGAAGCCATCTATCTTTTTATTTTCTTTATACTCTTCTGTCTTTTTGAATGCTGTAAATGAAACTGTAAGTCCGCCAAGATCTGCAATATTTTCACCCAAAGTTAATCTGCCATTTATGTGCATTGTGTCTACAGGAGTGAAAGTATCAAACTCTTTAACTAAACCATCAGCGCGTTTATTAAATTTTTCAGCATCTTCTTTTGTCCACCAGTCAGTTAAATTTCCATTGGCATCATAGTGCCTGCCTTGATCATCAAAACCGTGCGTAATTTCATGTCCGATAATAGCGCCCATTGCACCATAATTAACAGCATCGTCAGCATTTTGATTAAAGAATGGAGGTTGTAAAATAGCAGCAGGAAATACAATCTCATTATTTACCGGGTTGTAGTAGGCATTAACAGTTTGTGGTGTCATGTGCCATTCACTTTTATCAACAGGCTTTCCGATTTTTGCCAGATCACGTGCGAATTCAAAATGAGCTGCTCTTATTCCATTTTCAACATAAGAATCATTTTTAATTTCAAGTTTGGAATAATCTTTCCATTCATCAGGGTACCCAATTTTTACACCAATCTTTGAAAGTTTTTGAAGTGCTTTCTGTTTAGTTGTGTCGCTCATCCAATCAACATTTTCGATTCTTTCTTTCATTGCAGCGAGAAGATTGCTAACTATTTTTTTAGCGCGCTCTTTAGCTTCCGGAGGAAATGCTTGCTTTACATATAATTCCCCGAGGGCCTCTCCCAAAGATGCATCTACTGACTTCAATATTTTTTTCCATCGGGGCAGTTGAGCCTTTGATCCGTTTAAGAATTTACTATAGAAATCAAATCTTTCATTAACAAAATCGCTGCTTAAATAGGGAGCTAATCCTCTTAATACATTCCACTTCAAATAAGTTTTTAAATCTTCAATTGGAGTTTTACTAACTACTTTTCCAACCGCAGTAAAAAATTCGGGCTGCCCAACGTCAATATCACCCGGATCAGATAGGTTAACTAATTTAAAAAATATAGGCCAATCGAATTGAGGGGCTACTTTTTCCAAACCTGAAATATTCATTTTATTATAATTCTTTTCGGGGATCCTTAATTCTACTCTGGACCTTGAAGCTTTAGCAAGCTCTGTTTCAATCTTCATAATCTCGTCTGCTGATTCTTTTGCATCAGTTTCAGTATAACCAATCAGCTTAAACATATTTATTATATGTTGACGATATTTTACCCTTACTTCTTTTGAGTGATCATCATTTTTCAAATAGTAATCTTTATCAGGCAAGCCTAATCCCCCCTGGCTTAATCCGGTTATAGTCATCTCACTATTTTTCTCGTCTGGGGTTGATCCAAAATTAAAAAATGGAGCGCCAACATTTAAATGAATATGAGCTAGTTCCTTATACAAATCGTCTTTGTTATTAACTGCATTAACTCTATCAAGCTCATCTTTTATGGTAAAATATCCTTGACTTTCTATTTTTGCGGTATCCATTCCTAAAGAATAAAACATTCCAACTTTATAAATATTGCTGCTTGGTTTAGCTTCCTTATCATTTGCAGCATTATCTAAAATTTTATGCAATACTTTGTAGTTTTTTTCATCTAAAGCCTCAAAACTTCCCCAGCGGCTGTACTCATCTGGTATCTTATTATTCTTTACCCAGTTACCAACAGCATAATCATAAAAATCTTTTGCGGGACTCACAGTTGAGTCAATGTTTGTTAAATCCAATCCTTTATCTTTCACTTCAGAATTATTTTGAGAACATGAAAAAAAAACAAATGAAGTGCCTAAGATAAACATGATTAATTTGGTTCCTTTTAACATGATTTGCCTTTAATTAAATTAATTTAATAGAAAAATTTGTAGTAAAAATATTTACATTATTGATGATTTAAAAATCACAAATTTAGTTGTATAATATTTTTACTTGAAGATAGTTAGACGTGTGAATCGATAAAAAGATTTACTTTTCTGATAAAAATTAAATCACAATTAACATTTCAATTACTTAAAATTCTTTTCAAGATTTTTTATTTTTGATATGACAAAATAATTTATTTAAATATTAAATAATTAAAAGGGGGGTGTTATGCAACTGCCATTCACCACTGAAGAATTTCTTAATATTTTTAAATCCTACAACCAATCTGTTTTTCCATTACAAATTTTATTTATTATTACTGCTTTATTTTGTATTTATATCTTATTTAAGGATTATAAGTATAAGAATAAAATGATAAATGGCGTGTTATCCTTTTTATGGTTGTGGATTGGGGTAGTATATCAGCTGTTATTTTTTTCACCAATAAATAAAGCCGCATATTTATTTGCTGTCATTTTTATAATACAGAGTTTAATCTTTTTGTTTTTCGGCGTAATAAAAGAAGAGATTCAATATAATTTTCAAAAATCCTTTTTGAATTACGTAGGAATTTTTTTCCTCTTTTATGCGCTGTTAATCTATCCATTGCTCGGATATATTTTAGGGCATCAATATCCATATTCACCTACATTTGGATTACCTTGCCCGACAACAATATTCACATTTGGGATGCTGCTTTTTATTAAAAATAAGATAAGAGTATTTCAAATCATTTTACCTTTTTTATGGTCTTTAATTGGATTTACAGCAGCTTTGAAATTATCAATTTATGAAGACCTTGGTTTGCTTATAGCCGGGCTGTTTGGTTTTATTTTTCTGATTATAAACAATAAAAAGTTAGAACAGAAATCAAAGACGGCTTAGAAAAATTGAAAAACATTCAGCTAAAGCTTATTTTGAATAATTATTTTTTGCAAAGAATCGATTATCATTTTTAACATTTTTCAAGGATTTATGAATGCCTGACAAAAAAGAAATAAAGAAACAATACAAGCAGACATTAACTCCAATGGGTATTTATCAAATTAAAAATTTGGCTAATGGAAAGATATTCATTGAAAAGGGCAAAAATTTACCGGGTAACTTAAACAGCGCTAAATTTCAATTGAAGATGGGAACTTTTACGAATGAAGAGCTTCAAAAAGATTATAATAAATTAGGTGAAGAAAAATTTTCTTTTGCAGTAATTGATCGTCTGGAACCGAAGGAAGATTTAAGCTATGATTATAAGGAGGATTTAAGAGTACTTGAAGAAATGTGGCTTGAAAAGCTTCAACCTTATGATGAGAAAGGTTATCATAAAAGAAAAATTAAAAAATTGTAAGAATTTCATTTATGAAATTCAAAAATAATTCGGTTCTTTCTTCAGTATTCTTTTTTGTTTACAATGTTATAAAGAACTTCATAAATGGAGTTCCTACATGATGCAATTCAATTGCTGTAAGATATTCTGTAAATAACTCCGTTGTAATCATCGGAAACTAATAAAGATCCATCATGCATTACTAAAACATCGACAGGCCTTCCGGAAACATTTTCGCCTTTCAACCAGCCTTCGGCGAAAGGTTCATAACTTACTACTTTATTACCATCAAGTTTCACAGACATAACACGGTACCCGATTTTATGACTTCGATTCCATGAACCGTGCTCTGCAATAAATATTTGATTTTTATATTCTGGCGGAAACATATCTCCTTCATAAAATGTCATTCCTAATGAAGCGACATGCGGTCCTAGCTTCAGGACAGGTTTTACATAATCGTCAATATTTTTCCCTTGTCCAAATTCTGGATCAAGTATATCACCTTGATGAACAAATGGATAACCAAAATGTAATCCTTTTTGAGGAGCACAATTCAATTCATCGCTTGGTATGTCATCGCCCATCAAATCTCTTCCGTTGTCTGTAAACCAAAGTTCGTTTGTTCCAGGCTGCCAATCAAAGCCAACAGTATTTCTTATTCCATTTGCAAAAATTTCTAGATCACTCCCATCAGGATTCATTCGCATTATTGAAGCATAACGCGGATCATCATCTCTTAAGCAAATGTTGCAGGGGGCGCCTACAGGAACATACAATTTTCCATCAGGTCCAAAAGCAATAAATTTAGCACCATGATGCTGATCGTTTGGAAAACTATCATTAACAACGACCGGAATGGGAGGATGATCAAGATTTGCATCTATGTTATCATAACGTGAAACTTTATTTATTTCTGCTACATACAGATTCCCATCTCGCAAAGCGACTCCATTCGGACTATTCAAACCGCTTGCAATTGTAATTACTTTATCTGCTTTGTAATCCTTATTGGTATCTTTTAATGCATAAACTTTTCCGGTTCCTCTTGTCCCTACATAAAGAATGTCGTTATTGCTTAGAACCATTTCTCTAGCGCCTTCTACTTTATCACTATAAACATCAATTTTAAATCCGGGCGGAAGGCTGATTCCCGAAATATCACTTTGACTTGAAGGCACTCCGTTGTTAGAATTACAAGAAACAAATATTACAATGATAAATAAAGGCAGACAAAATATTAATGATTTTTTTAAAATAATATAAAGCATACTTGATCCTTTTTTTTAATACTGAATAGAAGGCAGCAAATATTTAAATGATTGTTACATTCCTTCAGAATCAGGCGACGGCATAATTGCCCATAATATAACATAAACTAAAATGCCTGGAAAAGCGGCGCTTAACACTGAAAGCAATACGTATCCAATTCTCACTACAGTTGGATCCCAATGAAGCCAGTCTGCAATTCCGCCGCAAACGCCTGCGATCATTTTGTTGCTTGATCTTTTTAGAGGCATGATTATTCAATTTTATTTGTGTGAATAAAATAATTTGATAATCAAAAATACAAATAAAAAAAATTATATAAATTGAAGATCAGCGTTTGAAAACATAGATGTGACGCTCATGAAGAAAAATCAAATTTCTTTATTTATCCAGTCAGATAAAAATTCTTGATGTTTAACCGGATTGAATTCTATGAATTTGTAGTCTGCTAATTTGTTAATTTGGTAGGGGTCTTTTTGAAAAAGCAACTTAATTTCTTCTTTGGATTCAGAACGTGCAATTATTATCCCTCCGGTTCTTGGGTTGCATGGGCCTGAGCATAAAATAAATCCTATATCATATCCAATTTGTAAAAAATTTCTATGACTTGATAAATTTTCATCAATTTTTTCTATCGGGGCAGTGTAAGTTACTTCGATTATAAAATGTTTCATCTTAATTATTTTATAAATTTTCTGAAATTGACTGAATTATTTTACTATGAAGTTCAGGTCTAAATTTGATCATATCCTCATTTTTGCCATCAGAATAGATGCTGTTTGTTAGTAGAATAACAAAAATAATTTTATCCTTATCTGCCCAAATTGAAGTTCCTGTTAAACCTATTTGACCAAATGAATTTTCAGAAAACAAACCGCCGGCAGAAGATTTTTTATTTAAATTTGTATCCCAGCCTAATCCCCTTGAAGAAAGAATAGATTGAACTTCTGTCCATTTTTTTATTGTTGAAGGTTTAAAATATTCCTGATTTCCGTAAGTGCCCCCTTGAATCATCATCTGCATAAAGATTGCAAGATCATCGGCAGTTGAAAAAAGTCCAGCACTTCCTGAAATCCCATCAAGAACGAAAGCATTTCCGTTGTAAGCAACACCTTTATTTCTTTTTTGAGAAGATAAATTATCACTTGTAGGCGGGCAGTAATAATACAACTCGCGCGGAGGATTATACATTGTACGGCTCATTTTCAGCGGTGTGAATATTTTTTCTTTTAAAAATTCGGATAAGCTTTCTTCTGTTATTTTTTCAATTATCTGCTGAAGTATTATCATATTAACTTCACTGTAAACCGTTTTTGACCCTGTTTCATAAGCCATCTTTTCATTCATAATCGAGTCAATAAGCTCTGTTTTATTTTTGTGAAGCTCAAAATAATCTCTGTTGTCATTTAACCCTGAATTATGCTCTAGTAGATTTTTTATTATAATTTTTTCTTTTCCGCCGTTTCCGAATTCAGGCAAATAATCAGAAACGCTCTTATCCAAATTAAGCACTCCCTCTTCAGTCAAAATCATTGCAGCAGTGGTTGTTCCGATTACTTCTGAAACAGAACCTAAATCAAAAATTGCATTGGTTGACATCAAAGTAGAAGATTTATCAAATGTGAAATTACCAAATGACTTTTCGTAAATCACTTTTCCTTCTTTGCCAATTAATAAAACGCCGCCTGGAAAAACTTTATCATCTACTGCCTGTTTCATAGCGGCATTAACTGGGGTAAAATTATAATTTAAATCTTCTTTGCCTGCAACGTATCTTAAAGTAGATGGTTCGATTTTGATTCCGTCTCCAATAATATAATCTGTATTTGGAATTGAAATGGGAAGCCTGCCTTGAATTTTATTTTCTCCAGTGATTGCTTCAGCCATTGCAGTTTGGGAAACCGGAACATCTCCATATGCGCATAAATATGTTGAAGCTTCCGGGAAAAGTGAAAGCAGATAAGGATTTCCAAAACTCATTACTACCGATGCAGTTTTAAGCTTAAGAAGTTTTTTAATGAATTTGGTATTGGTTTCAGATAAGCTGACAGTTCCCTCATATGCTTTTACTCTAACATACGAAGGCAGCAGGATAAGGCTAGAATTTTTTGCTATGTTATAAGCTCTTCTATATTCTCTCTTTTTACTTTTTGAGGTTAAGAATACGTGCTGAACATTTGGAAATTTATTATCGATTTCTTTCGCAAAAATTTTTTCAGATTCGTTATCGCTGCTTTCGGAAATTGAAATGCATGCTGTCCTGGCAATCTTTGCAGGATCAACCGGAATAATCTTTTCGTCATTTTTAACAAGTGTTATGGATTTGACAGCAATGTTTTTAGCCAGTTTTTTATGAGTTTCAATACCAATTACTTTATTCAGATTTTCAATATCAGAAAATTTATTTTTATCAATGCGAAGCCATTTTTTTGCTGTAAGGATTTTTCTTACACTTTCATCTATCCTATCCATGCTGATTTCTTTATTCTGGACTGCATCATATATTGAGTTAATTGCAATTTCTTCATCCGGCGGCATAAGTATTAAATCATTTCCAGCCTGAACCGCTTTTACTGTTGCATCGGCTACCGAGTAGTAATTTGTAATTGAGTTCATATTCATTGCATCTGTTACAATTAATCCTTTAAATCCCATTTCATCTTTTAAAAGATTAGTTACAATCTTTTTAGAAAGTGTTGCAGGAACTCCACTGGGATCAAGTACGGGAACAGATAAATGTCCGATCATCACCGATTTTACTCCAACATTTATAGCTGCAGCAAATGGAGTCAATTCGATGTTGGCAAGATTGTATTGATCGACTGCTATTTTGGGCAGATCAGTATGTGAATCAATTTCAGTGTTTCCGTGGCCGGGGAAATGTTTTACAGTTGATAAAACTCTTTCTTCCGATTCACCACGAACAAATGCGGAAGTAAATTTTGAAACGATATCTTTATCTTCAGAAAAAGAGCGAATATTTATGATAGGATTTAGCGGGTTGTTATTTACATCGGCTACTGGTGCATAATTTTGATGAACTCCTAAAGCCCTGCTTTCAATGGAAACAACTTTTGCCATCTCATAAGCAAGATTGATCTCTCCGGCTGCCGCTAATGCCATGTTATACGGAAAATCAAGCCCGTCGGTTAAACGCATTCCAAGTCCTCTCTCGAAATCCGAAGAAATTAGCAATGGAACCCCGGAGAGCTTTTGCATTTTATTTATTAATAATGCTTCGTTAAGGATATTTCCCTTGAAAAAAATTAAACCGCCGACTTTTGCATCTTCAACTAAATGCTTTATTCTTTTATACTCTTTTGAATCTTCAGCAAAATAATCTCCAGTTACCCAGGGCATGATCATCTGAGCACATTTTTCATAAGTACTCATTTGATTTAATTTTTCTTCTACCCATTTTTCTTCAGTATTGGATAATTCGAATAGAGAAGTTTTGGAAGATATATCAGTCGAAAAAGTATTATTCATTAACATCCCGATGAAATTTAATCTTGGAGAATTAAGTGAAGTGGGAAAAGCTTGCCTGCCCGCCGGTAATGCAGCAAATAAAACGAGTAAAGCAACCCATATAATTAAAGAACTACGAAAGTGTTTTGACGCCATAGAGCAAAGGTATAAGAATCGTGTTAATCTTTATTTAATTACATTCACTAATTTTATTTAATCTTTAAAAGATATTAATTCAAATAAAAAAATTAGTTTTCAAGGGCTTTAATAATGGCATTATGAACTTTCGGTCTAACCCTAATAATTTTTATATTTTTTCTTGTCGGATAAACCCGATTAGTTAACAATACTACAAATAAATTTTTTGTAGGATCAGTCCAAACAGAAGTTCCGGTATAACCTGTATGTCCGTATGATAATGGACTGAAAAATTTACCAGCAGAAGAATAACCATTCTGTGATTTTGTGTCCCAGCCAAGTGCCCGGGAACTTAATTCACTTTGCTGCTTGATAAACAGTTCTACGGTTTCCGGATTTATTATTTTTTTGCCTTTATAAGACCCTTTATTAAGAACCATCTGCAAAAACTTAGCCAAATCATTTACATTTGAAAAAAGTCCGGCATGCCCAGCGACACCCCCCATTAAAAACGAAGTTTCGTCATGAACTTCACCTTGAAGCTGTCTATTTCTAAAATAGTTATCCGTTTCAGTCGGGGCAATACTATCTTTTAATGAGGCAGGTGGATTATACATAGTATGATTCATTCCCAGGGGCTTGAATATTTCGTCATGAGCGAATTGATCCAATGTTTTACCGGTAATTTTTTCAATAATTTTAGCCATGGTAATCATATTTAAATCGGAATAGACCATCTTTGTTCCGGTGGGATAAATTAGAGTATCTGAATAAATTTCATTTAAAATATCTTGTTCGGGGTTTTCTGAGTTAGCATAAGCCTTATAAGAAATTATGTCAGGCCTCAAGCCGCTGTCATGAACAAGAAGATTTCTTATAGTAACATCTTTTTTTCCATTCTGAGCAAATTCAGGAATATACTTAGATACCTTATCATCAAGCTTAAACAATCCTCTATCAAAACAAATCATTGTACATGTTGTTGTTGAAATAACTTTTGAAACAGAAGCAAGATCAAAGATGGTATTGATTTTCATTAAAGGCGAATTTTTATCGTAAGTATAATGCCCGAATGCTTTTTGATAAATTATTTTTCCATTATCTGATATAAGAAGAACTGCACCTGGAAAAGCGGAATCATTAATGGCAGTCTCCACTACTTCATCAACATTTTCAAATTTATTTACAGTGTTTTTTACAAATGAATTATTTACAAGAAGGATTGTTGTTACAATAATAAACAATAGTATAGTTTTTTTATACATTTTCATATTTTTTGTTCCTCTGTTTTTTTGCCGAATTCTGGGTCAAATGGTAGTGCACGAATGATGAAATAACCTGGTATCATGGTCAAAAAAATCCAGATAAAGAAAAACTTATATCCTAAAAATTCTTGAATCATTCCGCTGAAAGCTCCTGGGATCATCATGCTCAATGCCATAATACCGGTGCAAAGAGCAAAATGTGAAGTCTTAAATTCACCGTCAGAGATGTAAATCATGTAAAGCATGTATGCCGTAAATCCAAAACCATAACCAAATTGCTCGCCGGCAACGCACAATGAAATTAGATAAAAATTATCGGGCTGGACAAAAGCCAAATAAATATACAAAATATGCGGTAAGTTTATAGCTGCGAACATCCACCAGATCCATTTTTTTAAACCATCTCTTGATACAATAACTCCTCCTAAAATTCCACCAACCAATAAGGCAACAACTCCCATAGTCCCATAAGCTATACCAATTTGTTCAAGCGATAGTCCTAGTCCACCTGCATTCCTGGGATCCAGTAAAAAAGGTTGAGCGAGCTTTACAAGTTGCGCTTCTCCGAAACGGTAAATTAATAGAAAGGTAATAGCAATCCCGATATTTTTTTTCTTAAAAAATAATTTATAGATTTTTATAAATTCAGAAAAGAATCCCTTTTCACTAACTGCCGGCTTGTCTGTTTTGGGATAAGGCAGAATGAAATTATGGTAAATGAAAATTGAAAGGTATAAAACAGTTATTATAGTGAAAGTATATTGCCAGGCAGTTGAGATGTTTCCAGTTTTAACTTGGAAATATCCGGCAATAATAACCAGCAAACCCTGGCCGGTCCACATAGCAACTCTATAAAAAGTACTTCTTATGCCCACATAAAATGCTTGCTGTTTTTGGTTCAATCCAATCATATAAAATCCGTCTGCTGCAATATCATGGGTTGCTGAGCTTATTGCGATTAAACATAGAAACAGAAGTGTGTATAAGAAAAAATTTGAACTTGGGATGAATATGGTTACACCCAACAGACCCAATCCGACAATTAATTGCATCGAAATTATCCACAATCTTTTTGTTTTAAACATATCAACAGCGGGGCTCCAAAATGGTTTCAGTACCCATGGGAAATAAAGAAGACTTGTAAATAAAGCAATATCAGTATTTGAAATATTTACGCTTTTATAAAATGCCACTGAAACAGACATAACTAAAATATAAGGTACACCTTCAGCGAAATATAGTGTTGGAACCCATGCCCAGGGATTTCTTTTTTCGGGTTTTGCAATTGCCATTATTTGTCTCCGGGTATAAAAAGAAAATTTATTAAATCTAACTTATTTAACTCGATACCAATAAATTAATCATTTATTCGATTCCGCTAAGAAATTGAACTAGTCAATTCATTTGAGATGATTCACAAATTCCTTTGCCATTAAAATTGCGCCAACTTCAGGCGGATTTTCAGATTGTTTAATTAAAATTGCCGGAAGATTTTCTGCAATTTTTTTCTTTAATGTTTTGGAATATAAATTATCATTGCTAATGATTCCACCGATGAACGCAACATTCAATATCGGTACATCTATTTTTTCAGCCATAGTTGAAATATGGGAAAGAAGTTCGTCCGTTTCTTCATCAATTATTTTTAATGCAATTTTATCTTCCATCTCAGCGGCCTGTAAAACTAATGGAGCAGCGGAAGCAATGTCAAAATTATTTTTGTATATTTCGATTATTAATTTTTCTGGGGTTTCAATTTTAAATTTATCGCTTAAAAGATTTGTCAAAACCGTCTTATTCCCTCTACCATCAAGTTCTTTTGATATTGCAGTTAAAGCTTTTCTGCCGAGTGAATATCCGCTTCCTTCATCACCTATAAATCTTCCGAATCCCCCAACACGATGAATATTATTAGCTGCGTCTTTTCCAAACATTATTGAACCTGTTCCGGCGATCAAAATGCTGCCAGGGCCACCCGAGAAAGCGCCTTCAAGTGCTATGCGTGCATCACTTTCCACTCGAAAGCTTGAAATCGAAATATTTTTTAGTTTAATAAATTCGTTAAAATTGGTTTGTAGTCTTTCAGCATCACTTCTCCTGCCAGCACCGGTTGTACCTAGTAAAACACAGCTAATATCATCATAGCTAATATTTAATTTGTTTTTGCATTCATCAATTAATTCTAAGATGGTTTGCGATACTTTTTCTGTCCCAAGAATTAAAAAATTAGATGCTGAGCCAAAGCATTCGTATAAAATATTTCCGTTAAGATCAGTTGTTAGGCAGTGTGTTTTAGTTCCCCCGCCGTCAATTCCAATGAGATATTTCATGTAAGAAATGTTTACTAAAATATTGCTGAATTAAAATTTAAAATAGAAAAAAATGAATGAAGTTAAAAATATGATTGTAAGATTAACTTCTAATTATCAACTCGAAGAGTAATTTGATAGAACATTTATTAAACCAGCGGTTTTCCACGTTTAACCAATTGAAGCGGAACCCCAAATGGATCACGCAGCATTATTAAATGAGAACCATCATCAAGCTTAATTTCTTCTTCAACTTTGGCACCTGCGTTAACCAATTTATCTTTAATTTCTATCGGATTGCTCACTATTAAAGCAAAATGGAATTCAAGTGGATGTTGTTTGCTGAAATCATGTATTTTTGCAGAAGTGTTTGAATAAATTTCTAAGACGACCTGACCTGATTTATCAGCCAAAAATCTTGTGTATGGATATTCATCCATTGATTTAACTAATTTCATTTCACAATTGTCTATGTACCATTGTCCCATTTCTACTGGTTTAGAAACGTTAAGAGCAAAGTGTTCAAATGTCATTTTATTTTATTCCTAATAATTAATTTAAAGCTGAATTTAATCATTCTAAAATAATCAATTATTTTTATAACATGTTAATTATTTTTTTAATAAATTAACTCTAAATCAATTCAAGACTTCTCCTGCAAAAAATATTGAAGACTATTTTTCGATTATATTAGAGATATGGTGAATATGAACTGCTTTTTCTTATTGAGAATAATAAATCAAATGATTTCGTTATATAAATAATTGTATCAATATTTATCTTATTCGATAAAATAAAATTCTTATAATCTTTCAATATTTACTAAAAATATTTCCAAAGTTCGGACAATTAAAACAATATTTAATAAATTATAATAATTACACACTCTTTACTTAAATTATTATTGTAAGAAATGGAGTTTAAAAAATGTTTATGCGTTTTTTACAGCTTGAGATAAAGCCTGAATTTATTAATGAGTTTAAAAAATTTTATGAGTATATAGTTTTTCCTAAACTTCATCAAACTCGCGGATGCCTTTTTGCTGGATTAATTAAAAGCGGGCCCAAAGCAAATGAATTTGTTTCCATCACTTTTTGGGAGACAAAAATATATGCAGAGAACTATGAGAAGCAGGGAATATTTAAAGAGTTGGTAAAAGAATCCAAACCTTATCTTACGGAATCAGCTGAATGGAAAATTCATCTTTTTGACAATAGTGAATTGGCATACGCACCTGTTTCCGAAGAGCCGGTAATTAAAAAATATTCTGTCCAAGCACAAAAAAATGATGAAGAAAAATTTACAATTTCAAATTCTGATATGTATGTTAGAATTGTATCTGCTAAAGTGCAAGAAGGAATGATTGATGAATTTAAAAAATTATATTCAGAGATTATAATTCCTCAATTGAAATCCGTTAAGGGATGCGAGTATGTTTATTTAATTGAAAGCACCAGTGAAGATGATGAGTTTATATCCCTAACTATTTGGGATAGCAAGGAAAGTGCGGATATTTATGAAGCTACAGGAAAATTTAATTTATTAGTGAAACAAATCAGCCATACATTTTCGCATTTCTATTTATGGAAAATGGCTCTTCAAAAAGAATACAATCCTAAAACTCAAACTTCTGAAAATATAAAAATTGAGCATTATAACCTTGTAACCGGAAAAAGTTTCGTTTAAATCATCTGCTGAATCAAATCTTAGTTTATGTTAAAGAAATTTTTTTTTCTTATCTTTGATCAAGAATTTATGATCGAGGATGGAATGAAAAATCTAGAAAATTATTTTGAAAAGTTTCGTCAAAATATTATTGGAATTAATAAAACATTTGTATCTCCCTATGGTGAAAAGAAAATCCTTTATGCTGATTGGATTGCTTCCGGAAGACTTTACGGACCTATAGAAAAAACAATAATTGAAACATTCGGCCCTTTCGTTGGAAATACTCATTCTGAATCGAGTATTACCGGTACTACAATGACCCACGCTTATCATTTTGCACAAAAAATAATTAAAAAACATGTTAATGCCGGACCAGATGATATAATAATTACTGCAGGATCCGGAATGACTGCAATGGTAAATAAATTTCAGAGAATACTTGGCTTAAGAGTTTCAGAACAGTTAAAAGATTATTTAGAACTTCCCAAAGAGCTAAAACCAGTGGTTTTTGTAACACATATGGAGCATCATTCGAATCATACTTCCTGGCTTGAAACAATTGCAGATGTTGTGTGTATTGATCCTGATCCGCAGGGACTTGTTGATATAAATAATTTAAAAAAAGAATTAAAAATTTATAAAGATCGAAAATTGAAAATAGGCGCATTCACAGCCTGTTCAAATGTTACAGGTATTGAAACACCATATCATAAATTAGCAAAAATAATGCATGAGAGCAGTGGATTTTGTTTTATTGATTTTGCGTGTTCAGCTCCTTATTCAGTTATTAATATGCATCCGGAAGATCCCAGTGAAAGACTTGATGCCATATTTTTCTCTCCTCATAAATTTCTTGGCGGACCGGGTAGTGCAGGGGTTTTAATTTTTGATTCTAAATTATATAAGAACAAGGTCCCGGATAATCCAGGCGGAGGGACGGTCGATTGGACAAATCCCTGGGGACAGTATAAATTTGTGTCGAATATTGAAGCGCGCGAAGATGGAGGGACCCCAGCTTTTTTACAGACTATTAAAGCCGCACTTTGTGTTCAATTGAAGGAAGAAATGGGAATTGAAAATATGCGAAAGCGGGAAGAAGAGTTAATTGAAATCGTTTTCGCTGAATTCAGAAAAATTCCAGGACTTCAAATTTTAGCAGATCATATTGAAAATAGGTTGGGTGCAATTTCATTTTATATAAGAAATATTCATTACAATTTAATTGTGAGATTACTAAATGATAGATATGGTATTCAGTCGCGTGGCGGATGTTCTTGTGCAGGCACTTATGGACATTACTTGCTTCATGTAACTCCGGGAGATTCAAAACTAATTACTGATAAAATCAATCATGGTGATCTTTCTGAAAAACCCGGCTGGGTTCGAATGTCTATTCATCCTACAATGACAAATGAAGAACTATACTTAATAACAAATGCAGTCAAGGAAATAGTAGAAAATATTGATGAATGGAAAAATGATTATATTTATTCATCAGCTAAAAATGAATACATTCATAAAAAGTTATCAGCAAATGATGAAGACGTAAAAAATCTGTTCTTACTAGATAAGAATGAGAAAATAGAATTAATAGAGACTAGGAAACATTTAGTTTAATAAATATGCGACCATCCGATTTAGTAGGGGTTTTGTGAAAAAATGCGAAAGAAGCCTATTTCTTTTCATAATTCAAACTTACAACAACCTTATCGATTCGTTTCTCATCAATGAAAACACCTTATTAAAATATTTCTTTGATGTGGGAAATAATTCAACACTTACTTAAAAATTACATAATAATGCAAAAATAATTACGGCATATTCTTTGAAATTTCTTTAATACACCACTCAGCAAATGCTGAATTTAATAATGCAAAATTTGAAATTTTATTTATAAGGGTATTGATATGAAAGGACTGATTATTTACTTATTTATTGTTTTTGTAATAGTTGCATTATACGGTTTTGCTTATTCCTCAGATTTTAGTCATAATCCTGAGAGTAAAAGAAATTCTGAAATTCAAAAAACGAATAATATTGAAATTATAGTTAACAAATAATTGTTCTTAAATTTATTGAAAAGTTTTGATCATCATGCACATCGGACAGTCTGGACCATCGCACAAAATGAAAGTGGAAACTAATCTACTGCAAAAGTTAGTGTACTTTATAGTTAGTCTTATAATCTGCCTGATAGCCAGTTCTCAAAATATCTACCCTCAAACAAATGACGACTGCCTGATGTGTCATGAGGATCAAACATTAACTACTGAAAGAAATGGAAAAGAAGTATCATTATATGTAAATGTAAATGTTCTTTCTCACTCACCACATAAAAAATTAAATTGTGTAGCATGCCATGTAGGATTTGATCCTGAAGAAATTCCTCACAAAGAAAATATTCAACCAATAAATTGTCTTAATTGCCATAAAGATGCCCCAATAAAACATAGTTTTCATCCACAGTTGATGAAAGCAAATGGTACTGATGGGGGTCCTGGCATGTCATGCAAGAGTTGCCACGGAACTCACGATATTGTTTCCCCGAAAAATCCAGATTCAAAATGGGGCAAAAATAATTTAATAAATTCATGTGGACAATGTCATAATAAAGAAGTAGAACAATACACACAATCTCTTCACTATCAAGGATATAAAGAAAAAATTGCTGGGGCCCCTTATTGTTTGACGTGTCATAAAAATGCCGTAGCAGATGTTTTCGGAAAAGTTGACAAAACTAAGTTAAAACAAACTCAAGAAAAATTATGCCTTTCATGCCATCTTAGTGATCCGCAAGTTAGGGAAAGAACGGCACCATCAGCCGGATTTATTACAGATTACGAAAAAAGTGTTCATGGTTCTGCACTCCAGAAAGGGAATGGAAAGGTTGCAACATGTATAGATTGTCACAGTGCGCATAAGATATTGCCTGGTTCTGATCCTGCATCAACAGTATTTAAGAAAAACGTTCCAAACACCTGCGGTCAATGTCATACTGACATTAAAAAAATATACGAAGGAAGTATACATGGGATGGAAATCGCAAGAGGGAACATGGATGCTCCGGTATGCACTGATTGCCACGGCGAACATAATATTTTAAAGCCATCCAATCCGAATTCTCCGGTTGCATTTCAAAATGTTTCTACACAAGTTTGTTCCCCTTGTCATAGTTCGGTTAAGCTAACAAATAAATATGGGCTTTCGCCCGATCGATTTAAAACTTATATGACCAGCTATCATGGACTTGCTTTAGAAGGTGGTTCAACTGTAGTTGCTAATTGTGCCAGTTGTCATGGAGTTCATAACATCTTACCCGCGAGCGATCCAAACTCAACTATAAATAAAAAGAACCTCGCTAAAACTTGTGGTAAATGTCATCCTGGAGCAAATCAAAACTTTGCAGTAGGAAAGATACATGTTACTATTGAAGAAAAGACTCAGCCAATACTTTATTGGATTTCTTCTGCATATATCTTTTTAATCATCCTGGTTATAGGAATAATGTTTTTGCATAATATTTTTGACTTTATTAGAAAAGCAAAGATTAAAAAATTGAAACAAAGTGGAATGTTGAGAACCGAAGAGCATGGACATGGTTTATATCTAAGGATGACGCTGAATGAAAGAATACAGCATATTTCTCTTGCAGTAAGTTTTATTATACTTGTCATCACCGGGTTTATGCTACGGTTCCCAAACACATGGTGGGTAGGACATATTAGAGATTTAAGCGAGTATACTTTCGAAATACGTAGTATCCTACATAGGATTGCTGCTGTAGTAATGATCTCTGTAAGTTTATATCACATAGGGTATTTGATGTTCACTAAAAGGGGCAGGCAATTATTCAAAGATTTATTGCCCAAGTATAGTGATATTACAGATGCCATAGGAGTTGCGTCATTTAATTTGGGGCTTTCAAAACAAAAACCTAAACTCGATAGATTTAGCTATGTTGAAAAGTCCGAATATTGGGCTTTAGTTTGGGGAACTATAATAATGTCTGCGACTGGTATTATTATGTGGTTTGATAACACATTTATAGGACTATTTACAAAACTTGGTTGGGATATTGCTAACACAATCCATTTTTATGAAGCCTGGTTAGCGTTCTTAGCAATTTTAGTATGGCATTTTTACTTTATAATTTTCAATCCGGATGTTTACCCTATGAATACAGCCTGGTTCAATGGAAAATTATCTGAAGAAGAAATGGCAGATGAGCATCCGCTGGAACTTAAAAAAATTAAAGAAGAAAAAATCGAATCCTTAAATGAAGATACTGAGGATTAGTAATTTTGTTTTACCATATAAAATTTATCAAAAATATTGAGAACAAGTTTTTATAATAACCATTTAATTAATCACTTCAATCAAGGTGATGAACTTATCAACTTCCTTAATAAATTTTCAAAGTCAATCTTAATTGTCCTTTCAATTTTATTCCTTTTTTCTCTAACTTCTCTAGCTCAAGAAAACAGTGATTGTCTAATGTGCCATGAAGATAAAACATTATCAGGCACAAAAAACGGAAAGGCATTCTCAGTATTTGTAGACGCAAATAAATTAGCTTCATCTATGCATGCCGATGTTGCGTGTGTAGATTGCCATGTTGATTTAGCCGGCACTGAATTTCCGCATAAAGAAAACGTAGATAAAGCACAGTGCGAAACATGTCACGACGATGCTGCAGAGATGTATAATGAAGGCTTGCATGGCAAAGCAAGCGCTAAGGGAGATCCATTAGCCCCACGCTGCCAAAGCTGTCATGGTTCCCATGATATACTTGCTGTTAAAGATAAAAATTCTGCGGTCGCTCCGATGAAAATTCCTTTTCTATGCGGGAAGTGTCACAAAGAAGGTTCCCCGGTACAGCGTCAGCGAAACATTCCAGAATCGCATATTTTAGAGAATTATTCCGAAAGTATGCATGGAGATGGTTTACTAAAGAAAGGTTTAATAGTTGCAGCAACCTGCGTATCTTGTCATACGCCCCACAGAATTTTGCCGCATACTGATCCAAAATCATCGATTGCTCGAAGGAATATTGTAAAGACTTGTACTCAATGTCATGCAGAAATTGAATCTGTACACAGAAAAATAATTAAAGGAGAACTTTGGGAAAAAGAAGTGAACGTTCTTCCAGCCTGTGTTGATTGTCATCAACCTCATAAAGTAAGACGCGTTTTTTACGATCAGGGTATGGCGGATAAAGATTGTTTAGGATGCCATGCTAAGAAAGATATTAAATCATCCAAAACCGGAAAATCATTATTTATAGATGCCGCTGAACTAAGTAATTCAATTCATCTTAAAATCTCTTGTAGCCAATGTCATTCGGAAGTTAAGCCATCTCATGTTAGGCCTTGTGACAGCATAACTAAAAAAGTTGATTGTTCATCATGCCATGTTGAGGTAGGTGATCAATATAAATCAAGTATTCACGGTCAGCTTTTCAGTAAAAATGATCCTAATGCTCCTACATGTACAGTATGTCATGGGCAGCATGGAATACTAGGAAAAACAAATAAACAGTCTCCCATTTTCCCAACTAATATTCCCAATCTTTGCGCAAAATGTCACAGGGAGGGAGAAAAAGCTGCAGTAAAATATAAAGGTACTGAAAGAAATATAGTTAATAGCTATACTGAAAGTATTCATGGAAGGGGTTTATTAAAAAGTGGATTAACTGTAACAGCAACCTGTACTGACTGCCATACTGCACATCATGAATTGCCGCATTCAGATCCTGAGTCTAGTATTAATCCTAAAAATGTTAGCCAAACATGCGGTCATTGTCACTATGGAATTGAAGAACAGTTTAATAAAAGTGTTCATTCGAGTCTTGTTACAAAAACTGATAAACCATTACCTGTTTGCAATACATGTCATACTGCTCATACAATTGAACGAACTGATTTAGCAGGATTTAGAATGCAAATTATGAACACTTGTGGGAAATGTCATGAAAAAATTGCAAAAACTTATTTCGATACGTATCATGGAAAGGTATCTCAATTAGGATATGCTAAAACCGCAAAGTGTTATGATTGCCATGGTTCGCATGACATTTTAAAAGTTACTGATCCTGCATCTCATTTAAGTCATCAAAACATTGTTCAGACTTGTCAAAAATGTCATGAAGGAGCAAATCGGCAGTTCGCAGGATATTTTACTCATGCTACTCACCACGACCCGGAAAAATATCCGTGGTTATTCTGGACTTTTTGGGGAATGACAGGATTATTGATTGGAACATTCATTATTGCGGGTTTGCATACATTACTATGGATTCCGAGATCAATACAATGGCGTCGAAAACTAAAAAACAAACATGATCTAGCTAAAAAAGAAAATTCAAATGAGCCAGGTGAAAATAATGGATAATCCTATTCCAAGGACTGAATATCTTAAAAGAACTCAATTGCAATTTCAACGATTCACAAGATTAAATCGTGTTCTGCATATACTCATGATAGTTAGTTTTATGACTTTGGCGTTATCTGGTATGACATTGAAATTTTCTTATACAGGCTGGGCTGTTATTCTTTCTCATTTGTTAGGCGGTTTTGAATCCGCAGGATATATTCACCGTTTTGCAGCTGTAATTATGATAAGTGTTTTTGTTATACACATTGTAAATCTATCAAAAACTAAAAAACAAGAAAATCTATCCTGGTTAGGATTTATTTTTAACAAAGACTCAATGATGTTTAATAAAAAAGACTGGATTGATTTTAGAGATTCAATGAAATGGTTCATTGGCAAGGGGGAAAGGCCTCAGTACGGACGTTGGACATATTGGGAAAAGTTTGATTACTTTGCCGTTTTTTGGGGAATATTTGTTATTGGATCTACCGGGATGACACTCTGGTTTCCTGAGTTATTAACTAAATTTTTACCAGGCTGGGTAATAAATGTTGCTACGATAATTCATAGTGATGAAGCATTACTCGCTACAGGATTTATTTTTACAATTCATTTTTTTAATACACATCTTCGGCCTGAGAAATTTCCTATGGACATTGTAATATTTTCCGGTAGAGTCTCAGTGGAAGAATTTAAAGAAGATAGGCCAGATGAATATAATGCTCTTGTTAAAAAAGGGGAACTTGAAAAATACTTAGTTGAACCTTATCCACCAATTGTAATACGTACAATCAGATTTTTTGGTTGGACTGCCTTGAGTATTGGTTTTAGTATTATAATTTGGATAATTTACGCAATGATTTTTGCTTATAGATAAATTATTCTCTTCTTTTTTATCAAGGAAAGTTTATCATGAAAAGAAAATTTCCTGAATCTGTTTATAATCCGATTACTTTTGCCGGTGTTGCAGTAGCAATAATAAGTTTCGGTTTAATCCTTTTTTTAATCCTTCTTGAAGCTTTAAGCACACAACAAAAACCTTACATGGGAATTATTGCATTCGTAATACTTCCCGGATTTTTGATTATAGGGCTTATTTTAATTGCTTTCGGAATTATTAGACATAGAAGAAGGTTACGTTCAGGTAAAGATGTTGAATTTAAATTTCCCATTTTTAATTTCAATGATCCCAAACAGCGAAAGGCATTTTCTGTATTTTTTACAGTGACAATATTATTGCTGCTTTTTAGTGCTTTCGGAAGTTATAAAGCATATGAATATACAGACTCGGATGAATTTTGCGGAACCCTTTGTCATAAGGTTATGACTCCCGAATATACTGCTTATCAGGTCTCTCCGCAT
>CAZRMA010000013.1:20407-24876 GCA_964600655.1 uncultured Ignavibacteriaceae bacterium | reverse complement strand
TTCATGTTTGCATGCTTTTGAAAGAAATGAATCATAGTCAATTGTTTCCCAATCAATCTCATTAAACAATTCTGCGTTAAAATTATTAAAGCCAATAAACGAAATATAATTTTCAGATGTTTTCCCAATTACTATTGCCTCATCTTCAATGGCAAGCTTATCTAATGATTTTTCAATCAATTCTTTAGTGATTCCCATCGATCTAGAAAAGATAATGAGATTACTGTTGCATGAGCTGAAATGTTTATCTGATAATTTTTGGAAATAATTTTGTACAATAGTTGTATTGAATGAAAAAACTTTTTTATTCTCAGATTTAAAAGTTTCAGGTAAATGTTCTTTGTCTTTTTCATCAAAGCAAAATACAATTTTTGATACACTGTTAACCTGTTTTATATTTTCAATATTATTCATCATCAATGATGAATAGAAAAGTGAAGAATGTTCTTTATCAAATGATTCGAAAAGGGGAACTTCATCATTATTGAAAAGAGGGAAAAGTGAAACTAAATAAATGCAGGCATTGTACTTCATAAGTCTAAACTATCAGTGTGTTTGAAAGCAGAGTTAGAATATAATTCCTGAAATAATCAATTTCGTTTTGATATAATAATTTATTTTTTTTAGAACAATTTTTAATCTGCATTTTTCGGAATGCCAAAGTTGTTGCTGCACTAATATATAACTTACGTATACTTTCATCAACCCAGCCGGGTTTATTTCTTTTTGATGAATTTAAAATATTTAAATGATGCATCGGTATTAAGCCGTTTTCCGCTTCTTCAATCAGCTCGTTAAAAATAATTTTCTTTTCGCTTGCGATGGAAAATACGAATACAACAATAAAAATTATCATGAAGAAAAACATAAACACAAATCCAAATACAGCAGTTGATTGAAAGCTAACAGTATAATTCCATATCATATGGATAAGCATGGCAAAAGCCAAACCTATAAATGGGAAAGTTATTTTATAATAAATGTTCTTGAATTTTGCATATCCCAACAAAGCTCCAAAAGTAGCTGTAGCAACGCAATGCATTACTGCTGAAAATAAAGTTCTTATTATAATTATTGAAATCCAATCGTTTAGGTTTGATGAGTAGGTGATAAAATATAAAAAGTTTTCAGTCATACCGAACCCTAATCCGATTGCACCTCCATAAACAATTCCATCAGTCATATTATCAAAATTTTTATTGGCAATAATCACAAAAAGGAAAATTCCTTTAGTAATTTCCTCCACGAAAGGTGCAACAATAATCGTTTCAGTATATTTGAATTGTTCACCGGCATTCAAATACGGAGAGATTAAGAAAGAAATAAATTGTCCGCCAATTAATGTTAAAATAACTGCCCCAACCGCTCCCCAAAAATAATTTTGCATAACTAATCTAAATGGTTCCCGGTCATACCTGTCAAACCGCCAGATGATAACCATATAAGTGATCATTGGTATAACAGCAGCTATAGCTGAGTAAAAGTATAACATTTATTCTCTAATTTTATTTTGATCTTATCCATTCAATTACTTCTTTTAACGAAGGCCTTTTACCATAAGACAAAATTCCTATTTTAAATATCTTCGCAGATATCAGAATCACAAAATAAATTGAGCCAAGCATTATTGTAACTGTAAATAATATCTCCCAAATCGGAATTGGAATAGTATTAATTCTTATTAACATAATTGACGGAAGAGTGAAAGGGATATATGATAATATACTTACAAGCAATGAATTCGGGTTTTGAATAGCTGGAACAGCTAAAACTACAGGTAAAATTATAAATAAATTCAAATAGCTTGTTATCTGCTGTGCTTCTTGTTCGGTTGAAACAATAGAGCCAACCCCGACAAAGATAGCTGAATAAAATACAAATCCCATTACAAAATACAGCAATAAAATGAAAAGGTGATCAAATGCAGAATATGGAATAACTGAGCTTCCAGCTAACGACAATCCTATTGCAGACCAAATAAAAATTTGAAACAATCCGAGTAGGCTTAAACCCAATATTTTCCCCGTTAATAATTCTTCAGCGGAACAGCTTGAAATTAATATTTCAATTAAGCGGTTTGATTTTTCTTCAATCAAACTTCTTACCAGCATTTGGCCGGAATATATAGTCATCATCATTAATAACAGGATAAAAATAAAAGATGAAAAAAATATTACCAAAAAATCTGCTTTGCCTTCTTTCCCGTTCTCTTCTATTTTTATTGATGTTAAATTAATTTTTTTTGAAACGAGGTTAATTATATCTGGTTTTACTTTTTCTGCGGTTAGTTTTAGTGCAATTCTTATTTTATTGAACGCTGATTCAATCCTACCTTCATCTCTAAAATTTCCAGCACTTTGAGTACGGTATTCCAATTTTACTGAATCTGTACTGCTATTAAGAATTAAGATATATCCGTCAATTTTATTCTTGAATACGGCTTTGTCTGCAACTTTCTTTAATGAATCAAGACTTAGTCGTTTATTTGTCAAATTTAATATCACATAGTTTGGGAGATGATTTTCAATCTCGTATTTTGACATTTCATAAATCATTTTGTCTATATAAACTGTCGACGTATCAATTATTCCAATTGCTTTGGTATGTTCGGCTTGTTCATTTGATAGAAGTGTTGGAGCTAATGAAAATGTAATTAAGATAAGAGGTGTTAAAATAATCGAAATTAAAAACGCTTTGGTTTTTATTTTTTCCAGGAACTCCCAGCGTGCGACTATTAAAATTTTTTTCATTCTTTAACCGGGATATTCTTGTGAATAACATCAATAAATATTTTATGAAGCGTTGGTTCAACCACTGAAAAATGTTTTACTTTAATTTTATCAACTATTGATCTTAAGAATTCGTATGGTTCTATATCATCTTTCAACTGAATCTCAGCATAGTTACTATAATTGTCAATGTTTATAACCGAAGGAAGATTATTTATTAAACTTCCGTTTCCTTCATATTCCAATTTAATGTTGTTGCTTCCAAACCTTTTTTTAATTTGCGAAACACTTCCACTGACTACCTTTTTGCCATTGTTTATCAAAAATATTTCTGAGCAGAGCTTTTCAGCAGTTTCCATTTGATGAGTTGAAAGAATGATTATTTTGCCTGCAGTGGCGAAGGAAAGAATCATTTCTTTTATTAACTGCTGATTGATAGGATCAAATCCGGCAAATGGTTCATCCAGAATTAATAGCTTTGGATTGTGAATTACCGAAGTTATAAATTGTATCTTTTGCTGATTACCTTTTGAAAGCTCTTCAATCTTTTTATTAGCAGCACCAAGTATTTCAAGCTTTTCCATCCATAAATTTGCTTGTTCAATAGCTTCAGATTTCGACATACTTTTTAATTCAGCAAAATAAAGTATAACGTCAATCACTTTGCTTTTTTTATATAAACCTCTTTCTTCAGGCAGATATCCGATAATATTAAAAAATTCTTCAGCAATTGGTTTTCCGTTAAAAGTGATTTCCCCTGAAGACGGCTTAATAATGTTTAACACTGCTCTGATTGTAGTGGTTTTACCTGCTCCGTTTGGACCAAGCATTCCAAATATTTTTCCTTCTTCAACCGAAAAAGAAATATTATCTACCGCAGTTACATTTTTAAATTCTTTTTTTAGATTATTAACAACAAGCATTTGTAAGAGACAAAATTAATTTTTTCAGTAATGAATTTATGAAATATTATTATAATAATTAGCAAAAATTATATTAATAATTGTCAATCATTTATAGTTTAATGATGTATCAAGTGTTAGCTTAAACATATTAAAAACGTTTTAATTTTGTTTAAAAGCCATTTATTTGGTTGAACATAGATATTTAACTAATTTTGGATCATTCACAATCAAATTTAAAAAAAGGATAAACGATGTCTTTAAAAGTTGGAGATATTGCTCCAGATTTTACTTTAATAAATATAGATGGAAGTAAACTTTCTTTACATGATTTCAACAATAAAAACATAGTGCTTTTGTTTTTCCCATTTGTAAATTCTTCTGTTTGCACAGCCGAAATGTGTGAAATGCAGGATAATCTTAAACAGTATGAGAGTCTGGATGCGCAAGTAATTGGGGTCAGTGTTGATAGTCATTATTCCTTAAAACTATGGTCGAATGTAAACAAATTGAATTTTCCATTACTTAGCGATTTCAATAAAGAAGTTGCTCCAAAATATGATTCGTTATATGAAATTTTTGCTCCTGGGAAATATGATTACAAAGGTGTGGCAAAAAGGTCAGCATTTGTGATTGGTAAAGATGGAAGTATAAAATATATTGAAATTTGCCCCTCACCTGGCGAGCAGCCGAATTATGAAGCAATAAAAAATTCATTAAAATAACTTTGAAAAGGTAGATTATGATCACACAATTGAGGCCTTTGGAACTTAAAGAATTTATTGATACTGAAGAAGATATTCACTTGATTGATGTACGTGAAGAATGGGAACATCAT
>CAZRMA010000013.1:0-20307 GCA_964600655.1 uncultured Ignavibacteriaceae bacterium | reverse complement strand
GAAGAAGGAAAGAAAGCCCCGGCATTCAAACTAAAAGATCAAAACGGAGATGCACATTCACTAAATGATTTTAAAGGTAAAAATGTAGTTTTATATTTTTATCCAAAAGACAATACTTCCGGCTGCACAGCTGAAGCATGCAATTTTAGGGATGAATTTCCAAAATTTAAAAATGTAAATGCAGTGATTTTGGGTGTCAGTCCTGATTCCGTTGAGTCGCATAAAAAGTTTGCCGATAAATATAAATTGCCCTTTACTTTATTAGCTGATGAAAATAAAGAGGTAGTCGAGAAATATGGAGTTTGGAAGGAAAAAAATATGTATGGCAGAAAATATATGGGTGTTGTAAGAACAACTTTTATAATTGATGGTGATGGAAAAATTAAAAAGATATTTTCAAAAGTTAAAGTTCCGAATCATAACAAAGAAGTGATGGAAGCTTTACGTAATTAAAAATTTTGTAATTAAGAATTAAAAATGTTGTATTTAACCAGGCGTGAAAATTTTAGTGCTGCGCATCGATTGTTTCTTCCAAATTTAAGTGATGAAGAAAACGAAAAGATGTTCGGTAAATGCAGCAATCCAAATTGGCATGGGCACAACTATATTTTGGAAGTTGTAGTTGCAGGTGAAATTGATCCTACAACAGGTTTCGTATTAAATATAAAAAAGCTGAAAGAAATAATTAGAGAAAATGTTATTGAAAAAGTTGATCACAAGAATTTAAATATTGATACTGATTTTATGAAAAGTATAATTCCAACATCGGAAAATATAACGATGGCGATATGGAAACAGTTGGTTGACAAAATTCCAAATGGTAAGCTTTATTCAGTTAAGCTTTACGAAACCGAAAATAATTATTTTGAATACAAAGGAGAATAAACTTGAACAGCAGTAAAGTTCAATCTTTAGTGGTTGATTTGCTAAATGAAATAGGAGAAGATCCAAAACGTGAAGGATTAAAAAGTACTCCTAAACGTGTTGCGAAAGCATATGAGTTTTTAACTTCAGGTTACAGTAAAGATATTAAAGAAGTTTTAAATGGAGCCATATTTAATGAAAAATATGATGAGATGGTATTAGTAAAGAATATTGATTTTTATAGTTTGTGCGAACATCACATGCTTCCATTTTATGGCAAAGTTCATGTGGCTTATATTCCAAACGGAAAAATTGTTGGTCTTAGCAAAATTCCCAGAATTGTAGAAGTCTTTGCCCGTCGTCTTCAAGTTCAGGAAAGAATGACTCAGCAGATTGCAGATACAATTAATAAATATCTGGAACCGCAAGGTGTAGCTGTAGTTTCCGAAGCATTTCATATGTGTATGATGATGCGTGGAGTTGAAAAACAAAATTCCTCTGCTACCACAAGCGCAATGCATGGTACATTTAAAGATGATGCAAGAACCAGAGGAGAATTTTTAAATTTAATAGCGAGTAAAAATATATGATGGCAAAATCTAAATCAGGAATATGGATTACAGGAGCGAGTTCTGGAATCGGAAGAGCCGCAGCGATTGAATTTGCTAAAATAGGAGCTAATGTTTTTGTTTCAGCCAGAAGGACTATCGAACTCGAAAGATTGAATAAAGAACTAGAAAAAGAAAAATTAAGTGTAAACATTTTTCCTTGCAATGTGGCTTCATCAGCTAACGTTGATCAAACTGTGAAAAAAATTTTAGCTGAATACAAAATTGACTGCTTGATAAATAATGCAGGAATAACTTCATTTAAAAGTGCTGTAGATAATTCCACAAATGAAATAGATGATATTATAAATACAAATTTGCTCGGCTCAATTTATACCATAAAATATGTTTTACCGCATATGATTGAGCAGGGTGGGGGAACCATAATAAATATATCATCTACTGCTGCTAAAAAAGTGTTTACTCAAAGCAGTGTTTATACTGCAGCTAAAATGGGATTGCTGGGCTATACAAATGTTTTAAGAGAAGAGGTTCGTGAAAAGAATATCAAAATAATTAATGTAGTCCCTGGCGCTACACAGACACCAATGTGGTCAAAAGAAATTAGAGACCAAAATAGTGAAAACATGATGCAGCCTGAGGACATTGCTCAAATTTTAGTTTGGGCTTATTTACAAAAAGGAAACATGGTCAGCGAAGAAATTGTAGTTAGGCCAATTCAAGGAGATTTATAATGACTAAGAAGGATTTATCGATTGTAACAGGTGCAAGCAGGGGAATTGGGTATGGAATAGCATTAAAATTAGCAGAAGAAAATCATGATGTAATGATATTCGGAAGAGATGTTGAAGCACTTAAGAAAGTCCAAAAGGAAATTAAAGATAAAGGAGTGGAGTGCGATTATTATACAGGAGATGTGAACGATGTTAAATTTGTTAATAAATCTGTAAAAGAAATTGAAAGCGAATATGGCAAAGTTGATCACCTCATCAATAATGCTGGTATTGGGATATTAAAACCATTTGTAGAATCAACTTTGGATGAATTTAAAGTTCAGATTGATACTAACTTGTATGGAGTATATAATTTTACAAAAGCAGTAATTAATGGAATGATCCAAAGAAAAAGTGGTTCCATAATTAATATTGCTTCACTGGCCGGTAAGAACTCATTCGTTGGTGGAACTATGTATTCAGCAACAAAGCATGCGCTGCTTGGATTTACACGCTCCTTAATGTTGGAAGTAAGGCAATATGATATTAGAGTTGCGGCTGTCTGTCCTGGCTCAGTTTACACTGAATTTGGCAGCGGACTTCAAACAAATAGAAAGGATTATATTTTACATATTGAAGATGTAGCTCATGCAGTGTCTGCAATAATGAAATTACCAGTTACTGCATTAATGAGTGAAATAGATTTAAGGCCTACAAATCCGAAGAAATAAGTCTTATTAAAAAATAGGGAAGCGGTTAGTTTTATTTCCACTTCCTTTTTTTATTTTCAATTAATTAATATTCCTCTATCAATATAATAAGTAAACTCAACATTTAATGAATGACCATTATTCAATGTAGGATTATAAATATTATAATTTTTATAGATTGAATATCCCCAATTGTAATTAATATTAAATGACAAATTATCTTCAATAAAATAATTTACGCTAAATGTAAAATTGTTTGTTAAAATTTTTTGCTGTACTATCTCATTTAAAAATTTGATATTGAAATTATCATTAAGTGAAGTTACAATTCTATCTGTTAATTCATATTTATAACCTGTCCCGGCATTTAATGCATACATCTGTTTTATAGTGGGATTAGCAAGTACATTTGGGCCTGCACTGACTGAAAGGTTAATACTTATCTGGGAACATAAATTTAACTGATGGCTGAAGTTTATATATGCATTTCCAAGTGTATAAAATTCTTCTTCTAATTGATGATCATTATTGTTAGCTGAGTAAATATTTTGGTAGTCTAGTTGTAAATTAATGCCTGTTCTGTATCCTTCCTGTCTTAAAAATCTAATTTCATTCAATGTTTCCATTAAGTATGAACTGGCGTACATGTTCAATCTATTTAACTTGATAACGTCTTTTAAAAGTTCGTTATCAATGCTTTGCCAGAAATATTTATTTGGTCTTGCATGAGCAGTTGAAAAATAATCATACCTTGAAAATTGTTGTGCAAGATTTTCAATGGTTTCATCAGATAAATTATTATCTAAAAGATTTAATTGTTTTAGTCTTTCCTGGAATCTTATTGCCGAAACAACCGGAGTTACATTTCTTATCTTGCCAAAACCTACACCTAACAGGACGCTATAATCTTGAGTTTTATTGCTGTTATAATAATTTGAAGTTGAATTATATATACTTTCTTCTTTTGAATCTGAAAGAGTTGCTGAAATACTAGAACCTAATGAATAAAATAAGTTACTATTATTCTCATAATTATTATTTGTAAAGTTTAAATTTATAATATGTTTTATAATTATCCGAACTAACATATGGAGCCGTGCTATTATGCCTTTCTGTATAGTTTCGTCTATATGATCCATAAACATCACAACTTATATTGAAAAATCTATCTTCTGATTCCTTTAATAGAAAATATTTTGGATTCAGATTATATCCAAAATTTGAATTATAGTACGAACTAGTGTTTGGACTATCTTTAAAGTCTTGCTTATTTGAATTGAAATTTAAGCCGGTGTTAAACCAAAGTGATTTTAAATTTGTATTAGGTATTTTATATTTTGTAAACACTGAAGGATCAGTATTATCTAATCCGTAATTTTGAGCTTCAATTTTCAAAATGAGAATAGAGATAAAGAATGCGATTAAAAGAGTGGAGTATTTCATATTTTTCCCTTTATTTAATAGAAGTTTTTATTCATCCCTTTTTCAGAATTAAATAAATATTGAAACTGCTAACAGAAATATAAGCGGAATGAATGTATAAATTGTTACATTTATTCTCCCCTAAGAAAGATTAGTTTGATTGACTTAAAAATTAAATTTCAAAGAATATTTTAGATTTATTATTATAAAAATATTTCTTTATGACCGACAAAAACAATTAGTAAATTCGGAATTAAAAATGAAACACTATCTAAATCTTTAATTTTATATAAAACCTTATTTACTTCTAATCGAGACAACAATACAATTCCCAACTTTTCTTTCTCCGGTAGAATCGGAAGGTGAGTTAACGACTTCTCCATTTATAACCATGGTAGTTGAACCGCCGCCGTCTAAATTTAAAGCTTGATAAACTCCCAAAGACAACATGAAATCAGCAAATTCATTTAATGTCATTCCAGACATTGATTCTTGCCTTCCATCTACGGTAACTAAATATATAATTGTACTGTCTTTAGAAAAACCAATCCCAGTTCTGGGATGTTTTACTTCTGAAAATTTATAAAACGTACCTTCCAGTGAATCAATATATGGTGCTATGTTTTTTCCATCTCTTATAATTCTTGGCCAGCCTCCTACTAACGTTCTCATTTTTTTGAGGCGAGGTAAGAATTCCAATATTAATTTCAATGTATCTTTGTTAGCGAAAGTATTATTAAAAGTTTTAATCATTGAATTGTTAATAGAAAGTATAAATCCTTTTTGAGGAATGCTATTGCCGCCTGCCTTAAAAGTTTTATGAGCTTTTAAACAAACTAAAGTGTCTCCATTTTGATCGATGGGAGTAATTTCGACTTCTTCTATCTTCCAATCCATCGAAGTTTCTGGTGTCGCTTCACCTTGATATCTATTATAAAGAATAATCGCATTACTATCTGCTTCAGAATTGATTGTATTTATTTTTAATGACTTATTTGCACAGAGTAAAAATCCAGTAAACTTAAATCTATCAATAGCCGGTTTGTTATTAAAAGTTATTGCAAATTGCGAATGAATATTATTAAATGTATCATATGGCGAATCCGTTATTTCAACACCTTTAGCAATTTCTCCGTTTATAACTAAATTATTTTCATTTTCTCCTGTATGTATATTAAAAAAGTCGGCGTTTACTGCAGCCAAAGCATCTTCATCCCTTTGATCAAATCGATTGAGCATGGAAGAAGTTTTCTCTCTTGCTTTCATTTTATCATCAGCTTTAATAGCGTCGATAACAAAATTATTTTCCTTTAGATTTATTTCCAGAATGTTTGCAGAAATAGAATCTGCTTTATTTACGAATGTCTCATAAGTTAATCCTTTAACAATCTCTTTAGATAAATTTGTTCCAGAATTAAAATCTTGTTTTTTGAAAATAGTCTGCGAACTAATTGAAGAAATAAATAGGAGTATATTGAAAAGAAATATAAGTACTGTTTTAAACATTGGAATTCTCTTGAAAATTAAAATGAAGTCAAAATGAATTTCGATTTAAATCTATTTTGAAAATAACGACAAACGAAATCAAATTCATAATAATATAAAAAAAGCTCACAACGATGTGAGCTTTTTTTGGGTTTTGTATTCAGTGAGACGGCTAATTATCATCGTCTACTTTTGGGGGCATATTCTTTCGACCTTTCATCATCATATCATGATGCATCATTCCGCCGCGATTTTCTTTCATGCCTTTCATCATCAACATTCTTTTTCCCATTTTTAACCATTGTGCTTTTTGAGTGTTATCAAGTAATTTATATACATCCAGAAAATGATTAGCTTTTGCAAGTGCTATCTGGTCTTTTGCTTTTGAAATATTTTGCACTACATTAATAAAATCGGTTGAAGAGAAATTTTTATTTGATGTTACCTCTTCCATACCTATTTCTTGTTTTTTTAGATTTGCCTGAAGATCCACCATCTCTTTTTGATGTTCAATCCTCAATTTATCTATTTGAGCTTGCTGTGTGTCTGTTAAGTTAAGCTTTTTGAGTCCAAATTCACCTTTCATTTTCCTTGGGCCATTTCCGTTTTGGCCGGACGCTGGAATAATAAAAATAAAAGCGGCAAATATGATTGCTGTTATAATTACAATACGTTGTTTCATTTAGTCCTCCAAATTATTTATGTGTAAGATTTCATTTTGTTTATGTTTTGGTACTTTGACATGAATATTTTAAGTTAGGTTTAATTTGGGGAATATATAATTCAAGTTTAATAGACATAATTATTAACTAGAGGATTGGTAATTTTATTTAAACCAAACTCAAATGTTAAAATGAGCTATTATGATTACATTTTTAGTTTAGATGCAATTTGATTCTGGCAATTTTAAACCTTTATAATTAGTGGGATGTCAAACTGATGTATTATTGCAGGGTTTATGACTGAAAATGAATACGTCTTTAAATTAGTTAAAGACTATTTAGCTGGAGATGAAAGCGCATTCAACATGATTGTTAATAAATATAAAGATAAAATTTATTGGCACGCAAGGAGAATGACTGGTAATCATCTTGATGCTGATGAGATTGTTCAGGAAGTACTTTTAGTTCTTTATAAGAAGTTGAAGGATTTTCAATTTAAATCTTCCTTGTATACATGGATTTACAGAATAACTTCAACAAGAACGATTAATTATTTAAAGAAAAAAAAGATTAAACAAATATTTTCTATCGATGAAGCTACTAATAAATTGTCTCATGCAGATGATATAGTTAAAAATTTTGAGGACAAAGAAAAGTTGCAGAGAGTTGAAAATGCACTGCAAAAAATTCCAACTAAACAGCGTGAAGTTTTCTTATTTAGGGTTTATGAAGGTTTGTCTTATGAAGAAATATCTCAGATAACCGGTAAAAGTATTGGCGGACTAAAAGCAAATTACTTTCATGCTGCAAATAAAATAATGGAGTTGATGAAAGATGACGAAAAATAGAAATAAAATAATCAGATATTTTGATAATCAAATGTCTGATGATGAAAAAAAATCATTTGAATCTGAAATTCAGAGATCTACCAATCTTCAAAAAGAAATTGAAAATTATAAATTAGTTTTTTCTCGAATCGTGGAAACAAAGGAGGTACTGGTAAAGGATGACTATTTCAATAACATTGTCCCAACTTTCAGATCTAAATTAGATAATAAACGCACAGCTAAAAGTTTTTATATAAAACTGGCATATGCGGGGAGTACATTAACCGCTGTTATAATTGCCGTCTTAGTATTATTTATCAAATCACCCGATAAAGCAAATATAGAAGATGTACAACAATTAGCTTCACAACTAACTTCCGATGAAGTGTCTGCAGCTGCGAATAACTATTTAAATGACATAAGTTTATCTGATATTGATTTAAATTCATCAGATACGTATGATTCGGTGTTTACAAAAATTTTAGGAAATGAATTGAATGTTAACAGTAATTCAAATTTTGATTTTTTTTCATCAAATAATACCAGTTTAGCTCAACTTGAAAAATATATTAACAATGAAGAAGCTGACGATATTTATAATGAAATACTAAACAAACAATTTTTTAAGGAATAAAAATGAAAAAATTAGTTTCACTAATATTCTTAATGTTTTTCTTTAGCTCAATTGCAAATGCTCAGATGGATGATAGACCTCCTGGCATGCCCGAGGGAAGGCCAGGCGGGATGAAAAAAATTGAGCAGTTAGAAAAAATAAAACTTATTGAAGTTTTGGATATGGATGAAGAAACTACACTAAAATTTTTCGCAAGAAGAAATGCTCACAATGAAAAAGTTAAACAGTTGATTGATCAATCGAAGAAGCAGTTAGATGCAATTGATGATAAATTAAAAGAAAAACCTGTGGATGAAAAAGAACTTAATTCAATGATTGATAAATATTTTGCTGAGGAAAAAGAAATTGGAAAAGAAAAAGAAGCATTTATAAGATCACTCTCAGATATACTTTCAGTCACACAAATGGCAAAATTAGTGGTATTTGAAAAGAAATTTAGAGACGAAATCCGCGATATTCTTTTCAAAACCAGAATGGATAGAAGAAAACATTGATATTTAAATGGAACACATTTAATTTAATAATGTATAAAACTAAAAGTGCGGGTTGATTTTATACTTCAACAAATTTATCTTTCACCATTAATTTTGCGGAAGTGGTGAAATTGGTATACACGCTACTTTGAGGGGGTAGTGCCAGGTTTGGCGTACGGGTTCAAGTCCCGTCTTCCGCACGAATTACAATACTTATCTAACAATAAATTAAAGGAAGATACTAATGAAAAGAATATCTTATGCATTTTATTGTCTATTTTTAGCCCTCGTATTTGTCGGTGCTTCCATTGCACAAGACATGAATCCAGATGCAGGAAAATTATATAATGATGGCAATAAAATGCTTAAAGCAGGCAATTATAAAGGAGCTATCGATAATTATAATAAAGCCTTGGGAATTGAAAAAGATTATAGAATTTATTATCAAAAAGGTGTTGCCTTAAAAAAATCGGGTGAAATGGCAGAAGCTAAGAGTTCATTTGAAGAAGTTTTAAAAGCAAAACCAGATTTTGAAGCTGGATATAATGCTTTGGGTGGAGTGTATTTCTCAATGGGTGATTATCAAAAAGCAATCGATAATTTTGAAAAAGTAGTGGAAACTGCAAAAAGTGACAAGGTTAAAAATGCGGTTAAGAAAAATCTTTCTTTAGCTTATGCGAAACTAGGTAATGTTGAGCTACAAAATGGAAGTAGTGCAAAAGGTATTGATGCTTTAGAAAAAGCTGTGCAAAATGATAATTATGATGCCGCATATTTATCTTTAGCAAAAGCATATTCAGATTTGGGGGAATATGATAAATGTTTAGCTGCTGCCCAGAATGCATTAAAATATAAATCCAGCATAAGTAAAGGTGGACCATATTACTATATGGGCGTTGCCTACAAAAATAAAGGAGACAACGAGAAAGCAAAAGAAATGTTTAAGCAAGCCAAAGGCGATGCTACCTATAAAAAATTAGTAGATTATGAATTAAGCGCTTTAAAATAATTAGAAATGTTTCATTAAAATTAGCCCTCTAATTTGAGGGCTTTTTTATTTACTAATTATATTCCCACAAAAATATTCTGCATTTCTCTCATAACTCTCTTTAAGTCATTGCTGTTATATTATTATTTCACTTGACATTATAAAAATTAAAACCATATATTTACCGTAATTATATATTGATATAGTATATTTTATATTGAAAGACTAAAATATTATTGAGTATTGAATCATTAAATTCTCTTTTAACTATTTCACATATTGGAAAAACAATATTTTTAAGTTTATTAATCTCAATTTTATCTTTCAAATTTAATTTTCTTACAAAAAGCGGGACTTTTGCTGTTTTAATTTTGGCTTTTGTTATTTATGGAATAGGAAGGTGGCAATGGACAGTCCCAATCGTCACGTTTTTTATTTCCTCCAGTGTTCTGTCTAAGGTTCGTAAAAGTAAAAATCAAAAGATTGAATCTTTTTTTGAAAAGACGGGTAGAAGAGATTATGTACAGGTATTTGCAAACGGAGGCACAGCACTATTATTAATTATTTTATATTTTTTTAGTGGCATTCAATCGATCTATATGCTTTATGTTGTCTCAATTGCGGCAGTCTGTGCAGACACCTGGGCGACTGAAATCGGAACAATGAAGGTAAATACAACGTATAGTATTTTAAATTTAAAAAAAGTTGATCAAGGTATCTCTGGGGGAATTTCTTTCATCGGTATTTTGGGTGCATTTGCCGGTACTTTTTTAATTTCTCTTTCGTCTTTATACTGGGTAAACATTAATTATGTTTTTTATATTTTTGTAATTGCTGCTTCGGCTGTTTTTGCAACTGTGGTTGATAGTTTATTGGGTTCAACATTACAGGCTCAATATAAATGTGTTGTCTGTAATTCAATTACAGAAAAACAAATTCATTGTGATACAAAATCTGTTAAGCATCGTGGGTTAGGCTGGATGAACAATGATGCGGTAAATTTTTTAAGCAGCTTAGTCGGAGTAATTTTCTGTTTTCTATTTCTGATTATTATTTGAGTATAAATGAAAAAAATAATTTATATCCTTAGTGGTTTAATTCTAACTGTTAAAATCAATTTCGCGCAAAATATTGCAGATAAATATTCTCAAGCAATGGATGCTTTTACTTCACACCGGTATGTGGAAGCTTATAATCTATTTGAAGAATTTTTTCATGAATATAAATTAATCGATGAGCTAAACTCTACCGCCAAATATTATGCTGCTGAAGCTTTGCTGAATATGGGTAAAAAGGAAAGTGCATCAGTAGAATTAAAATATTTGATAGATAATTTTAAATGGTCAAATTTTAGAGATAAAGCTTTGTACGATTTGGGATTGGTTTATTTTGATTTAAACCGATTTGCTGAAAGTAGAGATGCGTTAATCAAATTGATAGATGAATATCCATCCAGTGAATATGCCGGTTCTGCAATGTATTGGATCGGAGAAGCATATACAAAGCAAGGAAAGATTGATGATGCAATATCATTTTTAGAAGATGCTGTTCAAAAAAGAAAAAATAATAAATATATCGACTATTCAATTTTTACACTTGCGTCGCTTTATGAAAAAAAAGGCGATTATAAAAATGCAGTTAAAAACTATGACCAGCTTTTATCATATTATAAAGATAGTCCACTTGCTCCATCCGCCCAAATTAGAATTGGCGTCTGCTATTTTAAACTCAAAGATTATCAATCGTCAATTGTTGAACTAAATAATCCTGAATTATCTTCTTTAACATCTTCTCTTTATTCTGAAAGCCTTTATTTATTAGCCAATTCCTATTATAGAGTTCATCAATATGATGATGCTTCAAAAACTTATTTGGAAATCATTTCTAATTTCCCTGGCTCACATCTTATCCGTGATGTAAAGTATGGGTTGGCATGGACATATTTCCAACAAAAAAAATATGACGACGCCTTTGCTATTTTTAATGTATTATCTGCAGGAAATGATTCAATTGCAATGAAATCATTTTACTGGAAAGGCGAGGCTCAAAGGTACTCAGGAAATGATGCGGAGGCGTTTAATATTTATAAAGATTTTCTAGATAGATTCCCCAACAGTAATCTTGCGTCAGGAGTCAAATATCAAATTGGAGCTTTGTACTTTGATGATGATCAATTTAAGCAAGCTGGAGATTACTTAAGTCTGGCAAAAAATTCTACTGATAATATTCTTAAAGCCAGAGCTTATACGCTTCTTGGCGATATGGAACTTAAAAACGAAAATTATTCATCTGCGCTGGAGCAATTTCAAAATGCACTTCAAGTCCCTTCTATATCTACCGAGCTGAAAAACAGAGCAAATCTTGGACTTGGAATTACGCAATTTTATTTAAAAAGCTATAATGAGTCTATTGCAACATTAATCAGTATTCAGAATGATGATAATGGTTTTGAACCTAATAAAGTGAATTTTTATTTGGCAGAAGATAACTTCGCTATTAATAAGTACAAGCAGGCTTTGGAAAAATACCAACTAGTGGAATTAACTGATACATCAGTTGGAAAATTTGCAATGTACGGGAAAGCCTACACGAATTTTGATCTACATAATTATCAAAATTCGGCTTACCAATTTTCCGATTTTATAAAGAAATATCCTAAGGATCCGAGAACTGCTGACGCAAGATTGAGGCTGGCGGACAGTTATTACGGTAATAAAAATTATGCAGCCGCCAGTAAAATTTATAAGGAGATGTTTGTCTCAAAAAATAGCATAACAAGTCCGAATTTGAATTATCAGTATGCACAGGCGCTATATAAATCAGGCAATTCTCAAGAGGCTATAAACGAATTTAAAAATCTTCAAAACAGATTTCCAAATTCTGAATATGCTGATAAATCACTTTTTGTTGTAGGCTGGATTTATTTTCAGCAGGGAAATTTTAATGAAGCAATTTCAAACTATAAAAATGTAATGGAAAAATATCCTGGCTCAGCTTTGAATCCAATCATTTATTATTCAATTGGCGATTCATATTTCAATTTGGGTCAGTATGATGATGCTATAACAAACTATGACAAAGTATTGACTCTTTACCCTTCATCCAATTATGTTTTTGATGCTGTGAACGGATTGCAGTATGCCTATGTGGCTCAAGGCAAACCTCAAAAAGCAATTTCAGTTATTGATGATTTTGTTCAAAAGAATCCCGGACTAAGTTTTTCGGATCAGCTCTTCTTTAAAAAAGGAGAAATAAATTACAGCATTCAAAATTTCGAAAAAGCTAAAGCAAGTTACGGTGAGTTTATTGCGAATTATCCTAAGAGCAAGTTAATTCCCGATGCTTATTTCTGGATGGGAAAGAGTGCTGAAAATTTGAATCAAAATCAGGAAGCAATTTTTAATTTCAAAAAAGTTTTTGATTCATATCCTAATACTGAAGCTGGTGCCGGCGCAGTTTTGGAAATAGGAAACATTTACATGGCTGAGAAAAATTATGATGAAGCTATAGCTATTTATAATGAAGCATATGATAAGATGAAACAATCCCCGCGGCTTGCGGAAATAATTTTTATGAAGGGTTCTGCTTTGTCAAATAAAGGCGATATTGCAAATGCAAATAACACTTTTGAAGAGGTAATTCAATATTATCCAAATACTATTTTTGCTGCAAAATCTAAATTTGAAATTGGTGCAATTGAAATGGCTGCTGGCAATTATGAGAAAGCTAATAATTATTTCCAGGATTTGGCAAATTCCAGATCAGATGATTTAGGAGCAAAGGCTCAATATTATTTGGGGCTTTCTTATTTCGAACAAAAAAATTATAATGAAGCTATCAGTGCATTTGTTAGAGTCAGGACAATTTTTTCTGCTTATGACGAATGGCTGGCAAAATCTTATTTGAAAATGGCGGAAGCTTATACAATTCAAAAAGATTACGAGCAGGCTAAGGATATTTATAGAACCGTTTTAGCCAAGCATAAAGGTGATGTATTTGGACAAGAAGCTCAAACCAAACTACGAGCACTAAAATGATGAAAAAAATTATTTCTTTAGTTATTTTATTTAGCATTTTTTCTTTTGCGCAGGATACTAAAAAGTCCAACCAAAATGTGGAACTTCCTGACTTTGTAATTACCGGAAAAGAAAATGTTTCCATTCAAAGTGCAAAAAAAATTCCACCGGATTTTATCTCGACCGTATCACCTAATTTTTTGAAACCAGTATTTTCTCCGGAAGAATTAGAGATGAAAGAAATTTCGAATCCTGTTAAAAATGATATTGCACTTTTCGATTCCATAAATTATATCAGCGGGATTGTTGAAGCTGGTTTGGGAATTTATACTCTCCCCAAAGCTTCATTAAAATTCGGAGTCCCTTTTTCAAGTGGAATTTTTGATTTATTCGTGAATGCAGATAATAAAAGAGATTACGATAATTTAGCCAGTGACTGGTATAAGGTGGGAGCCGGAGGCAATCTCACTTTTTTTGTAAATGATAATTCTTCTTTTATTCCTGGGTCAAAATTTAAAATTCATGGGGATTATAAAAGCACAACATTTAAAAATTATGCCGCACTACAGCCATTAAAACGCAGTTTAAATCAAGGCAGTATCGGGTTGAACTTTGAAAATTTTGCAAACAAATATTTCAATTTTGCGTTTAGTGTTTATGATAATCCGAATTCTTTAAGCGATGAAAATTTTTCCGAGAATAATTTAAAGATCACTTCATTTGCAAAAATTAATTTACCCGGAATTTTTATTGACGCTAGCTTAAAATATAAATCTCAAAACCTAAAAACAGATTCAATTATTAAAAGCCATTTTACTTTTTTCGAATTGACTCCAAAAGTTGGATTTGATTTGGTAAAAACCGCCCGGGCATCTGCCGGACTTACTTATTCAAATTCTGCAGGCATTACCACCACTGTTTATCCCTATGCTTCCGTAAACGTAAATTTAACAAAACAACTTACGCTCTTTACAGAATTTGCTCCACGAATTGAATTTTTAACTGCACAAGATTTCTTCAATCAAAATAGATATTTTAATCCGCAAACATTTTTGAATGTTTATTACAAAAAACCATTTGAATTAAATGCAGTCCTTAAGTATGAATACGATAAATATTATCAAATAAACGGCGGAGCTGAATATTACACTACTGAGAATTTTCCTTATTTTGCAGCTTCCACAGCACAGGGCAGATTTGATGTTATGACTGCGGATGGCCATACTATACGTGGTTATCTGGATTTGTTATTTCACCCCGGCCCAAACGGCGTTCTTTATGGTTCTGCGGAAGTAAATAAATCTCTTGACAAAGACGGTAATAATATCCCTTATGTTCCCAACTTAAAATTATCTTTGAACTATGGATATGAATTTAAATTTGGATTTGTGGTTCAGCCAAAATTACTCTACCTTTCAGGAGCATACACGGATATAGCAAATACGGTTTCACTAAATCCGTATGTTGATATTGGCTTGAAATTCATTTATAAATTCAATACTAATTTTCATATTACATTTGAACTGAATAATTTAATCAATAATAATAATTATTTGTGGCAGGGCTATAAAGAAATTCCGATGGACGCAATTGCCGGAATAGTTTATCAATGGTAATTTCAAAATAAAATCTAATGACAAAAGCAGAATTAATAAGAAAAATTGCTAAACAGTCAGGCGTGCCTGATACAGAAGCAAAACTTTTCTTTGAGATATTTTTAAGAAAAGCTGCTGGAGTTACTGAACAAGGCGGTGCACTTTTAGTGCCTGAGTTTGGATATTTTTTACCTAAGAAAGGGAAAATGCATATCTCCAATTTTGAAGGGGAAAACCTGGAGGTATATTTAGATTTGATAGTTTTCAATTCTGCTGCAGAGGAAAAGCAGGATAGTTTAATATTTAATGTGCCTGAAACAAATCCTAATGAAAGCAAACCAGTTGATGCTTATTTTAGTTTAAGCATCGGTAAACCGGTAATTCCGCTGCAAGGAGTTAAGGATGTTGATTTTTTCCTTCCGCCATCTGGCCATGAATTAAGGCGGTTGATTGAATCAAAAGTTGAGAAGATAATTGACGAAAGTGAGGTTATAAAAAATTATAAAACCGGCAGCGATATAGTTCTGATTAATAAGGATGAATTTGATAAGTCGCAATTGGAGATGAATTATAATTCTTTAAATCAAACAGTTGAAAGTAAAACTAATTCGGAGTCGGAGATTGATATCGAAGATTCAATTGATTACAACGAGGTTAATTGGAACACAAGTAGAGATTTATCAAAAGAAATTGAAGAAGAATCGCTTTTGGACATTGGGAAAGATTATGAGTCCATTTTTGAAGAAGAAACTTCAGGCTTATCTTGGAATTTTGGAAATGTTGCAGATGAAAATTATAATTCGAATGAAGAGGGAACTATTGATCTTGAAGACGGGTTAAAGCCGAATGAAATAATTTCTGAATCAGAAGTAATAGCCAATGAAAACAACCTGATTTCTGAAAATGATTTGGATGAAAATGAAATATCACAATACAATGAACTTGAAGAAACAAAACCAATTCCAGAAAATATTGAAGAGGAAATCACAGACAAAGAGACTGCAAATGATAATATAGAAAATGAAAATGAAGAATTAAAATCAACAGATGCACAATTAAGCTATGAAGCAAAACATCTTAAACAGAGAAAATCTTACACATGGATATTTATATTAGTTGCCTTATTAATATTAGCCGCAGCATATTTTTTTATGAGGAGCACAAACAGAAAACCGCCTGCTGCAAGCGTAAATTCAAATACAGAAAAAATTAATTCTACTGTAGCTGAAAAGACTGCCGAAAACACCAAGATTGAAGCGGCCGTTAATAAAGGAAATAATGCAATAAATACTAATCATTCTGTCATTGGAAATTTAATCGATTTCCCAAAGGATAAAATAGTAAAGGTTTCAGATAATATTTATAAATATGAAGATATTTATGTTGTTCAGGTGTCATCATGGAAGACAAAAGAAAAAGCAGTTCATCAAGTTGAATTATTTAATTCAGCAGGAAGAAATGCGTTTTTAGAGGAAGCGAAAGTCGGCGGTACTATTTGGTACAGGGTTAGGGTCGGAAATTTTAGTTCAAATGCTGAAGCGAAACAATTTTTAAATAAGAATTAGAAAAAAATTAAAGGATTGATTATGGATCTTTTCTCAATATTTCTTAAAGGCGGATTGCTGATGTGGGCAATCCTTGCATGTTCAATTATTGCATTAGCAGTTGTAGTTGACCGGTTTATGGTTTTAAGAAAAGCTAAAATAAATGTACCCGCATTTATGGTGAGGATACGTGGACTTATAAAAAAGAAAGATATTTCCGGAGCCATCAGCTATTGCATGGAAGAAAAATCACCAATAGCCAACATAATTCGCAAAGGATTAAAAAAATATAATCTTGGGCACGAAAGGGTGAAAGAAGCAATAGAAAATGCTGGGCGGCAGGAAATCAGCAGGCTTGAGAAGGGATTGACTGTTTTAGCCTCTGTGGCTGGAATCGCTCCACTGCTTGGTTTTCTTGGAACCGTAACCGGAATGATCCAGGCATTTATGACCATTGAAGATTTGAAAGGCGCTGCTAATCCGAGTGACCTTGCAGGCGGCATCTGGGAAGCCTTATTAACTACAGCTTTCGGATTAATTGTGGGTATTCCAGCTTTAGCATTTTACAATTACTTTTTAAGTGCTATAAAAAAATTAGTGGGCGACATGGAAACCGTAGCAAACGATGTTGTTGATATAGTTCAGGATACTTCTAAATCGAGCCACGATGTTGAAGAAGAAATAGAAATAGATCTATAGGAGCCGCAATGAAATTTAAACTATCAAACGAACCATTGGCTATGTTCAGTTATTCATCGTTAACTGATATTGTAATGCTGCTTCTTGTATTTTTTCTTTTAACATCGCAATTTGTAATTCAAACGGGAGTAAAAGTTAAGCTGCCAGGCTCAAAAACCAATGAGCAAACCGTCCCATCTAAACTTGTGGTTACCTTAACTGAAGGCGGCGGAGTATATATTGGCAATAATGAGGTTGGAATTGATGAGCTTCCTGCAAAATTAAGCATGATGAAAGGAGAATCCGGCGAAGAAAATTTAATTATCCGTTCTGATAAATCAGTTGCAGTTGATATGGTAATTAAAGTTATTGACGCTGCTAGAGGTGCAGGCATCGATAAATTTACAATTGAAACAGAAAAAGCAAAGCTGTGATAATTTAATGTCCCAAAAATTTTCTTCAGCTTTTTCGAGATGAAAAAATGACATACAATTCAATAAAACAAGTTTCATATTCAGCATCAATATTATTTCATATACTTTTATTGCTGCTGTTTTTGTTAATCAAAATTACAATTGATTATCCGGTAAAAGAGTATGTAGAACTTTCTTTTGGTAAAACAGGTCAGGTAGGCTCAACCGGGGCTATAGGCACAAAAATAAATCAGGTGGAAGAATTAGCGCAGCCGCAGAAGGTAAACAAAACAGAAGACAACAAACGAGAGGTTAAAGAGGTTGCTTTACCGGTAGCCAAAAATACTTCTGAAGATAATACTGTTATCACACCTGCTGATAAAAATAAAGACAAATCAAAAGTTAGTAAAACAGAAACTAAAGAAACTAAAAATTCAAATGTAACCACCGAGGGTCAGGGTAACAAAGCTGTTGGTGAAGGAAGTTTTGGATATGATATCGATTGGGGAGGCCAGGGAACTAGAAAAATTTATATGTACAGTTTACCCTCTTATCCGGAAGGTGTTGAAAAAGAAATTGATATTAGGCTTAGGTTTTCTATAAAGCCTGATGGCACTGTTGGAACTGTAATCCCTTTAACTAAAGCTGATACAAAACTGGAAAATGCAGCAATTAATTCTTTAAGACAATGGCGATTCGAACCGTTAAGTTCTCTGCAGAAGCAGAGTGATCAAACTGCTGTTATTGTTTTTCCTTACCGGCTTCAGTAAAGTCTTTTTTATCTTCTTTATAATAAAATTTATAGAAGAAAAACTCTGCGATAGATAAAATTGTAAGTGTAATTGCATCTCTGTCAAAATATATTCCAAATCCTTTTGGACTTAATAGATTTTGAGTTGCAATTCCAACCATAGACCAGCCCACAGCAAACAAAATACCTATCAATCCTAAATTTAAAAATGCTGAGGAGATATTTTCCTCCTGCCACTTTTTTGTAAAAATTATTAGCGCGAATAAAAAGTGGGCAAAGAAAATTAAAGCTGTAATCATTTATTGTCAGGGTTACTTCTTTTGTTAATCAGATACATAGATAGAAATCCTCCTAATACTCCGAAAATTGAGAATGCAAATAAATTGCCTATAAGAAGAACTATTGTGTAGAATAGCGAGAACCCTTTTATCTTAATGTCGGAAGCCATTCCTTCAAGAATATTTAATGCTTCTTTTACAGAATCTCCCAAATTTAAATTTTTTAGTAAAACTTTTGTTTGTGGGATCCCTTCAACAAACTGATTTGAATGCAGAAAAAAAGTAATAAGTGTGTCAAAAAAAGTTGAGAACAGTGCTGCGAAAATTCCTGTGAAAAGGCCAAACAGAAAAGCATTATCACCCGAAATTTTTTCTACCGGGGCATTAATTTTTTTATATAATATTAAAGAGATACCGGTTGCGGCAGGGAGAAACAAACAGCAGCCAAAAGCTTTATCCACACCAGGTAAAATTGAAAAAACAGCTGCTCCAAATCCGCAAACAACTGCGGGAGAATATTTTTTAAAACTCATTTATTACAAAATTTAATTGTACAAAAATTTATCTATTAAAGTTAAAATATAAGCAAATACCACTGAACCAAAAAATAGTCCGGTTGCGAATGCTATTGTTTTTGAATAATCATAAATGCCAATAGTCGAGCAAAGTACATCCAACAACAAGACAATCGCAACAGTATAAAACAATTTTTTATTTAGTTCGAAATTCTTCTTCATAAAAATTAATGCAATAGATGAAATAAATGCTCCGGTATAAATTCCAGTACACCGGGAACATACTAGCAAACTGTATCCGAAAATATTTATTGTTTTATAATTAACCTGATGGCAAAATTCAGAATAAATTTTTTTTAAGAAAGGAAACAAAATTATTAATTGGGACTTATGAAATAATGGAAGTAGTGCAATTCCCAAAATCCACAATAGAAGTAAAACGGAAACAAGTATTTTAAATATTCTTCTGTTAATAAAAAATAATTTGGGTTTAACTAAACTGATTGATGTCATTATACTCAGCCAGGTATTTCATTATTTCAATTGCTTAAAAACTTGAATTTCATTTTTTGCTAAAACATAGAGCTTAGCATTAAAATATATTGAACTAATAAAAATTGAATTGTCTTCTTTATTGATAAAACCAACTTTATTTAAAAGTTGTTTTGATGTTTTTAAATTTGTTAAATAGATTGAACTGTCCGCAGTTAAGGTTAAAAAGTTAAACATAACATTTATATCATTCAGTCTATCTTCAGTTCCTATTTTCAGCATTCCATTTCCGTATTGGTCAAAAACAATGATTTCTTCTTTATCAAGAACAAAAATATTATTCGAAGAAGTAATTGCTAATTTTTCCGGGTCAGATAAAATGTATTCGCCTGCATCATATCCGCCGAAGTTTTGAATGAACTTTCCGAACAAATCGAATTTAATAATTCGGTTATTCTCGGAATCTAAAATGTAAAGATCGCCTTGATTAGAAGCAGCGCAGCTTAGAGGATAACCAAATTGTTCGTCAGGATTATTGCTGTCTCTTGTTGAAAGTGATGAAATAAAATTTAAATCTTTGTCGAATCTTTGAATGCGGTGATTATTTTTATCGCATACATAAACACTTAAATCTGTGGCATATACATCAACTGGATTGTCAAACAATTCTTCATCCCA
>CAZRMA010000012.1:0-24912 GCA_964600655.1 uncultured Ignavibacteriaceae bacterium | reverse complement strand
CTGAGTTTGCTTCTTATGCAAGTCGTGCACATGCTGATTATTTTGCAGAGTTCACAAAAAATCTGTGGGACTTACTCATCGGTCCTGAAAGAGATTCAACATTAGAAAAAATTGAATCCGATATTGAGAATATGAAAATTGCCTGGCGTTACTGGGTATCCGAAGGAAATCTTGAGCAACTTCATAAATTAACAAATAGCTTGTGGTTAATTTATGATGCTAAAGGCTGGTACAATGCCGCTGTTGGTTTAACTTCTGATTTGTTGAATGTTCTTGCTTCAACTCCATCTACATCGGAACGTGCTCAGCAGGAGATCATGCTCCAGACCAGTCTTGCTCGGGCCCTGATGGCAGTTAAAGGCTGCACACCTGAAGTTGAGAAAGCATACACTAATGCTCTTGAACTATGTAAAAAATATGGAAAGATTCCTCAATCATATCCGATACTAAGATCATTGGCAGGATTTTATGCATATATTGCTGACTTTGAAAAAAGTGCTCAATTCGGGAGACAAATATTGGATCTTGCAAAGGAAGTTAATGATGTAAACATGGAAGTAGACGGGTGTCTTGTGTATGGTTATAATCTCGTTTTCATGGGAAGACTTAAACAGGGCCTTGAATACCTGGAGAAAGGAATTTCAAATTACAATCCTGATATACAAGACTCTCACAGTTTTAGGTTCGGAAATAATCAAGGAGTTACTTCATACACAACTTCTGCATTGTGTTTGTGGATGATCGGCTTTCCCGATCGTGCATTAAAATTAGCAGAGGCTGCAATTTCATTGGCTAATAAGTTGAATCATCCTTTCAATGTTGCTTATGCTCTGTTTCATACCGGCCTTTTGCATCTGTGGAGACAGGAGATTGATATTGTGCTTGAACGCTCAACAGCTTTGTTGGATATAGCCGATAAACATGGGTTCCCGATTTGGAAAGCAGTTGCCACTTGCATGCATGGTTCCGCACTTTCCAGTATGGGCCAGGCAGATAATGGCCTAGCGGAATTTAAAAGAGGTATTGATATGTATTCTGAGTTGAGAACACCGCCTGTATTTTGGCCGATTCTTCTCATACTTCAGGCTGGTACATATATTCAATCACGACAGCTCGAAAAAGGATTGGAGTTTATTGATGAAGCACTTGGGACAATTGGGCAGGATTCTTCAAACCCACTATTAGCTGAAATTCTCAGAATAAAAGGTGATGTTCTTATGTTGGTTTCAACGAAAAATCATACTGAAGCAGAATCTTTGTTCATAAAATCATTGGATATTGCAAAGAAACAAGAAACCCTAATGTTTGAACTTCATGCTGCAATGAGTTTAAATCGATTATGGAAGCAAACAGGAAAAATGGAGAAAGGTCAACAATTACTCAGGGAAACTTACGATAAATTTACTGAAGGCTTTACAAATGTGGATTTAATAGAAGCTAAAAAAATGTTGATAAATTAATTACAAGAAGTGTATCTAAGTTTTTTGAAAAATGAATAAACATAATATCGGTATTGGTTTAACAGATGAACTAAGTTTACGAGTTAGTGTAGGAGCACTTGTTAAAGTGTTGTTAGAAAACCCGGAGAATGGGCAAACAATGCTGGTTCTTGAAAGAATTGCAACATTGCGAGAAATTAATGGAAAGCCTGAAGTAATTGTAAAGGCGAAACCATTTGGCGGCGGGGTTCAGATTACAAATCAACAAGCACTTACAGAACATATTGGTAATTTTAATTATGATAGTGAAAAGTCTCTAGAGGAAAATGATTTTCGAATACTGGTGCATCCAAATTCATGGGAAAAAATAAAAGATATTTGTAAAGAACATTTTCAGGATAAAGAAAAAGGAATTATCGATACCAGTCCTGATCGTGAGTTAGCGGAGGAATTTGAAGACTCATTAAAAATAAAAATCACTCCGAACATATATAATTTAAAATCAAACGGGATTGTTATTGAGAACTTACCAACTAAAACCGATAATGTAAGGGGACAAAGTATTTCTACCGTAAGAATCTATTTTTTATACGAAGCTGAAATTATTTCTCCTGAAATTATTGAAGTGATGTTAATGAACAGTAAGCAATATTCCGACAGAGATCTTCAAAATTTTGCATTTGAAGACTATAAGAATGCTGGGAAAGGAAGAGCAAACGCCATCTTAACTTTGGATCTGAATGAAATTATGAAAAAATATAAATCTCTTTCTATTGAGAGACTAAACAATCCAGTTAGCATTGAGAAATATAAACTTGATTCAAATGTATTGGCCATTTTAAATGGTATCGACCATCCTAAGTATCAGCACATTTAAAAGATGATCATTGCGACAGGAAGAAAATATTATAATTTCGTTTATATCTAATCTAATTTTTTATCCTAAATAAAAGATATGCAAAAATTTATATAAATATAAATTTTGTAAATCAATTGAAAGGAACTCATCTTATTCTTCTAATTTTGATTTCACTCAATTTTAACTAGCGTAAAAATTTGGACACGAAAAATAAAACCATTTCGCTATCACATCCCATAATACGGTGCACCGGGTTTTTGCAAATTCAGTTTAACAATTGATTGCGGAACCGACATTACATTATTATCATCATTTATTTGAGCTCTTACATAATATAGAAAATTCCCATTTCCCCATGCTAAAGATAAAGCAGGGGATTCCAATAAGATGCCTTTGTATAGATAACCATTAGATTTATCAGGTTTAACATAAACAATTGGAGAAGGTAAATCAGTTGCCAAAAACATCTCGCCGTCTGCTGCAAAAGTGAGATCATTTACAACAAAATCTTCACCGTATTTTGCAGAGAAATCAAAATAATTCTCAGCTGTACCGGGATCACCGTTAGCATCTATAGGCATGCGCATTATTGTAGTTGTTGTATTTTGTTGAGCAGCCAGATATAGATACAAAGTCCCATTGTCCATAAACATACGCATGGCAGTTACATTATAATCGAAATCGAATAAGGTATAACTTTTATCCGGCTTAATTCTGAAGATAGTAGTGTTTTTTCCCGATGCCCATAAATTTCCCATCGGATCAAATTCAATTTGAGAAATCTTTAAAGAGCTTGGTGAAAGTACTACCCAGGGACTGTTCTTAACTCCACCGCCATTAGGTATAGTAAATACAGCCTGCAAACCTCTGGCTGCGAACATATCTCCTCCCGGGCCGAATCTCATACAAGTAAAAAAGGTTTCCCCGGATTTAGGTGAATATAAAGTTGAAACACTATCAGGTGTAATCTGAACTACACCAAGAGCAAAATTAGATGAATAAACATTTTCTATTTTATCGGTTATTATGGAAACCGGTTTATTTGATCCATCTTTGGCATCCGGATAAAAATCTTTCGCAGCAGGTTCAAGTAAATAATCGTAAGTATTGCTGAATTCTAAAGCAGTAACCGTGCTAATTTTTATTTCTAAATTACCTGAAATGTTAGGTGAAATTACGGTTAACTGCGTTGGTGTAGAAACAAGAATGGTTCCAACCATTTTTCCGAAATAGACATTTACAAGTGATGTATCCGATAAAAAATTTTCACCTTTAATTGTTATAGTTGTTACACCTGCTATTGCTGCATTTGGAGGGTTTACAGAACTAATCTTAGGTGCTGCACCTGCTGTTCCAGAAGAAGAATCAGAATAAAGACTTGGGACTTCTTCGTTTTTACAGCTGCTAAAATAAATAAGCGTTGCAACCATTAAAAACAAAACGAGGATAGATGATTTTAAAGAATTTCGTTTCATGCTTACTCCAAATTTTTTTACCTTAAAAAAGGTGCTGCCTCAATTTTAAAATTATCTAATTATAATACATTTCTGAACTTTAGTATCACCTTTACGATATTTCAACTCACCTGTTTGTGGATCCATATAATCTTGGGTAACTGTAAAATGTACTATGTATACTCCACTAACAACTACCTGGCCTGATGAAGTGTTTGAATTCCATCTTTCGTCCCCACTACCATCGTCATGATAGATGGTATTAATTAGATTTCCATTCTCTGTATAAATATTTATTGTACAATGGCCCGGAATATTTAAAAACATGATTTTATCAGGTTCTCCTGGATATTGCAGCTCTGCCGATCGAATATTATATGGGTTTGGAACAATTCTTATATCAGAAATACTTTGTCCCGCCTGTCGTCTAAGATAGGCGGCTATATTCGTTTTAGTATAGAATCTGCTGCTCAACAATTCGCCGGTTGGATTTGGTCCGCCTGAAGTATTGTTGCTGCCATCGCTGAATGCACAGATATAATAATAATATGAAAATCCTCTCTGAGGGTTTACATCATCAAATGTGGTGGTGCCAGGAGGAAGTGATGCTATTTCATTAAAAACAGTATCGGGTGTCCCAACTGCTCTAAAAATTTTGTAACCGCCGAACCCAGGGTTTGCTTCGGAAGGGCTGCGGTCCCAGGAAAGAACGATACGATCACCGCCAGATTTTACATCAAATATTGGTGGCGGCTGTGGCGGTTCGGGAATATTAAATCCAAGCTCATAATTTCTTACAGCACGACTAAAAGTTTTCATGATAGAATCTTTACCTGTATAGACCCAAGTGTCTTTATAAACATCCTCATCCGTTGTTGTAGTTCCATCCGGCAGTGTAAACGGGCCGTTGTCACTTGGATTATTAAAAGCCTGCATCCAACGTCTACCAATTTGCCAACAGGTTTGACGGTCCAAACCATTAACACCAACAGCCAACACGACAACTACACTGTCGCCTGGATTTATATCCCATGGTCCGTAAGAAACCCATAATCCTGTTCCACCGCCATCTCCATGTACCTTCCATGGATCCGATTGTTTGGACATATATACTTCATCCATACGTTCTGTCGGATTACCCAAACCTTTATAGGGAATACCGCTCAGAAAATTATAAAGATCGGTTTGTTGTGGTGCTGTTGAAGGTGACATATCACCTAAACTCGGAACAGTGTCACCGGCATGCCAGCCTAAAACGGCAGGTTGATTGACATTATCTGATTTATCTACAGCTGTTTTATCTGCATGAAGAGTTACAATTCCGGCAAATTGTGGTGAACAAAGGCGCCCGGTTTTGGTAATAACATCAGGTGATCCTATGTTATCATATGTATTCTCTGCTCTTTGGCCTGTCCACTCAAAAGCGGCACGAAGCCACTGAGGTAATGTGCTAGATTCTGTGAGTGTAGAAATTTCATTAGCATGCTGAGCATAATTTTCACCACGTTTAGTGGCCCAGCTATGTTTACCATATTCTTGATCATATCCCATCTTATCGGCACCTTCACGACAAACACTATAGCGATTAAGAAATCCAAAACGGAATCCGTTTACTGGTGCATCTAAAACCTTTTTATTTTCTGAGCTAACAAAGCCAGTATTTTTAAAAGTGTACTCTAATATGAAATAGTTTTCATGATACTGCTGACTAAAAGCAAGAACGCGTCTAGTGATGGTAATACCCATTGAAGTATTAACAACATTAGTTACAATTCTATCTGCAATTTGATTTTCATCAATACTATCAACATCTCCCAAATAAGGAGCGCTAACATTAATCCCGTCAACATAAACTATTGGATTAGCAAATTTTGCAGTCTCTTTAAGCTTCATTGGAAAGATAGTAACATTTGCAAATGCTGTTGAAAGATAGTTACAATAGTCATCCCAATGCTGACCTTTTGAATCAGTGAAATTTTGACAACCAATAAAAGTTCTCTCAATAACTGCATTATCTTGATAAAGATAATCCGATGGCCAGGTTAATCCTTCATAATATACATTATTCCATGCGCGTTCTGCACCTATGGCTGTGAACTTACTCTGGAGTGATCCTATCCGGATATATCTTGTTTGTGTTTCAGAAATTTGGGCTGATAAAGGAATTGTAATGGATAATAAACAAACTATCATAGCTAAATTGATTAACCATTTATGTATACGAATCATCATGATTTTCCCTTTAATTATACCATAAATTTTATTATAAATTAATCCTTATTCCTAAACTAAAATGCCTGGGATTAAGAAAAGTTACTGAATCATTATTAGGCATATTGATATATGATTTGGTTTCTTTCCTTCGATTATTAGCTTCGGTAATAGCCGGATCATTGTTGGGATTAGGCTGTAACGGATCATAAGCTACATCATCAGGGCGATAATCACCAATCCTGTCATCACCTTGCTGATCGCCTGTTTCCCATGAGAAGCGAAGAGATGTGAGATAGTCTTGATAATCATATGAATCTACAAAGCCAGCATAGTTAAGGAATTTAAAATTAAATGGGTTCGTTATATCAAGATATAGTTGGACATTAAACCCTGAAATATTTGCAAACTCTTGAAAATTTTTTGCCAATCTCATATCAACGCCATAATAATTTACCCATTGAACATTATTGGAAACACCTGGAATATTATTTGGGTTATAAGTAGCATGTGCTCCTGCCCGCCAGTTGGCAAGGATACTTACACTCCATCCTCCAAGCAATTTTGTTCCGAGTATATCAGGGCCAAAATCATCAGGTGTTACAAATTCAACATTTGCTCTTGCATATGGCTGCGGTACCGGCCTGGACTGCTGAGGATTTTTCAGCAGGTAAGCCCTCTGCTTATTAATATCTTGATAAAATTGAGTTACATCAAAGTAGCCGGAGGTGACGACATCATAAGTATAATTAACAAATCCTCTAAACCAACCTCCGGAAACCTTAGATAATGTTACTTCAAACCCACGGATATCCGCATAATTATTGCTGGCAGCTTGATAGTAATTGACAGAAGTATTTATGCTTTGATAAAGTAACCATCCAGGTTGATGAGTTACATCTTTATAGTAAGCTGCTAAATGGAAAAGAACTGTGTTGAAAATATTCTGTTCATATCCTAATTCATAAGCAATGGTTTTTTCAAAGGTCATATTAGGATTTCCAATATAATCAACCTGGCCGTTGGATTCTCGTTGAAGAAGGAATCTATATGATGAAGATGGTTCAGAAACGAAATGTCCATAATTAAAATATAGTTTCGAATTTTCAGTTATAGGATGAGAGATACCCAATCGGGGGCTAATATACATTTCTGAAGTTGCCTCTGTTTTAGGTGAATTTTGAGTTATTTGATTCCCTGCACCAGCACTATATAAATCGTTGTATGGATCAAGATTTAAATAGTCTGTGTTTGGGTTAGAATAGTCAAGCCTTACACCGAGATTAGCTATGAAACCCTGATACTCAAGTTTATCCTGTGCATAAGCACCAAGCCGGTATGGGAAAATATGATATTGCAGATTTCTTGTCCATGTTGACATTGATGGACTATATGTACCGGAATTAATATTCAAATCATTATAATAAAACTGAAAGCCTGCCTTAATTTCGTTATACTTATTATATTGACTTGTAATACTGAATAAAAAAGAAGTAGTTGTACTAACGCTTTGATCGCGACCTAAATTCATCCAGCCGCCCATGCTCATAACACCATCTATAGAACCTGTGCTGTATCCCCAATAACCATACGGTGCTTCATCCACAAAGTAACCAGGGACAGGTTCAAATCTTTTGGTGGTATCGCGGGTAGCTGTTTGGAATGTACTGTAACGATTTTCACTCCGTTGGATTTTTATATCATAAAAAGTTTCCGGGCTTATAACATGCGTAAGTGAAAGACCCAAAACATTTCGATAGATTGAACTGGGGCTGTATCTATCGGGCATGTATAAAATATTCATCCCCTCAGTGCTGCTGAGCAGGTCCGCAACCTCAGCTTGGCTTCTCATTAAATATCCGGTCGGTACAGTTGTCCATTCATATGGAGAAACAGAATTATCTTCTCCATATATACCAATCACAGTCAGCTTGATATTATTGGTGATATTAGAATTTAATTTCAATTCGAAATGATTATCAGTATATGCATCACGGGAAAGAGGAATGACAAACATATCCCTCTCTGCAAAATAGGATAAATAGAATCGGAGGTTACCAAGTTGTTCTCCTATAAAGGGGACAGGTCCTCCGAATCCAGCATCAATGGTGTAATCTGGTTTGCGAATATCTCCTGTACGTCTGCGCTGCCATTCCCACAATTGCTTTGCGGCTAAAGGAGTAAGATCATTAGAAGGATCATCATCCTGAAGTGTTTTCAGAGCAATTGCATTCCATCCTTGAAATGTTGGATAGTTCTCTTGTGTATATTGATCCCACGCGCCGTTTCTTGTCCCGGTCCAGCAGACTGCTGGATCCGTGAATGGACGGTTGAAATAGGAATTTGGATCGTACGGTGATATTCCAAAATGTTTCTGTTGTGGCGGTGCATAATTGATATTTAAAGTAGCAGAATAACGATGCTTATCACCATCCTTCGTAATCACATTAACTATTCCAGATCTTACATTACCATATTCAGCATTAAAGCCGCCGGTCTGTACCTGTATATCTTTTGCAGAGGCTATACTAATAGCAGAATATGGAATATTTGACCGTTCATCATTTAGATTAAAGCCATCAACTAAATATGTAGTTTGATTTGCTCCTCCTCCACGTACGAGAATTCCGCTGCTACCTTGTTGTACTCCCGCCTGCAAAATTAATACATCTGATACTGTTTTAACCGGCAGTGTTGCAATATTTTCGGGCCTGATGTTAATTACACTATTAGAAATATCTTTTATTACAATTGGATGTTTTGCAGTAACAATAACTTCTCCCATGGTTAGAGTAGTTGTATGAAGTTGTGCATTTACCACACTTGTTAGGTCTATTTGAACAATGACTCCTTTGACGATAGTCTTTTCATAACCTACTATACTAAATCTAACATCATAGGTGCCAGGCGGTATATTCAAAATAGAGTATGAACCATCAACTGCTGTAGCCGCTCCCATCGAGGTTCCTTCAATAAGAACATTTGCACCTATAATTGGTTCTCCAGTTTCCGTATCGGTTACTTTTCCGGCAATCTTTCCTGTAGTCCCAGCGAGGATTAAAGCAGAGAAGCCAAGAATTAAAATTATTAACAAAATATGTGCGAATTTCATTTTCAATCTCCTTAAATATATATCACTCGGAAAAATTTAATTTCTCATTAATTATAACTTTAAAGTGAGAAACTAAACGAGAACCTTTGGATATTATTAAAAACCTTATGTGAGGTATATGAATAATCAAAAGCGAAACCGAATTTCGTAATGCCTAAACCTAAGGTTAGACCATAATCATCCTGCTTTGTTACATAACCTGCACGCAGTGCAAATGTTTTCATAAAAATATATTCACCCCCAATATTTAGATATTCGGTATATGAACGTGGATGAACTGCATCAATTGATACAATTAACGTATTATAATCCGACATACTAGGAATAAAGTCTATAACATTCATTGAGATCCCAAACCTGAATGTCAGAGGAAGTTGGAAATTCTCGCGTTCATAGGCGATCTCCCTGGAAAAATTGCTGATGGACATACCAAATGCGAGACTCTTTAGCCCTGTTTTGTAAATTGTTCCGAAATCGAATGCCGCAACATTTAAAGAATAGTCTTTTATTATATAAGTTGTATCTGTAGTTAACACAGAGTCTACTATCACTTGATTATATACCGGGTACCGACTATTACCGAGATTTTGGTTAGCATATTTTATTCTTCCACCTACAGAAAATGCTTCTGAAAGTTCTTTTCCATAGACAAGTTGTAAAGCAAATGCATATGGTTCAGGATAATTATTTATATCAACATAACCCTGCTCATTATTTGCAACACTCGTGAAATTAAATTCGCCATAATTCACTCTAATAAAATCGAGTCCAATCACTCCGTATTTTCCTTCATAAGGTGCATACGCAATAGAGCCAGAAAAATATTTTATATCGGCGATCCATTTCATTTGACTTACACCAGCCTCAACCAGTGAACTCATGCCAGCAATACCGGCGGGATTGTAAAACATCGAAGTTGCTGTTCCTCCAACAGTTGTAACTGCTTCACCCATGCCAGTCGCTCTAGCATCTGTACTTACATCAAGAAATCCAAATCCAGTTTGGGCTAGTTTAACCTGAGAAATAGCGGGTGACATAAAAGCGAGTTGTAATATAACTGTAAACAATAGGCAAGGCAGAAATCGTGTTGAAATGAATTTATTGGTATTAATTTTTATCATAGGCGATCTTCTTCTCCTTTCAAATCTCTTTTCGTAAGAGGGTGAATAATCTGGGAAGTGGAGTTAATTTATGAAATGTGTTTTGTCTTTTTTGTGAAAGTATAAAACTAAAAGTACTATTAGTTAAAAGATGATTTCGACTAGATTTAAAATACAGTCCAAATTGATATTTATTTGAATTTATAAGACATGCAAACACTTTCCACCTTTTTATCATTGTGTTTCACTAATGCCGAATTATTAGAAGCTCCCGCGCTTCGAAATAGAAAATCAAGACTGCAATTTTAATTTAAAATACTTTATAATATTTTTTGTAATAAAAAATTAAAAATTATAAAGAAATAAAAATTCTCTTTATCTTTTATAAACATAAATAATTAGTTCTGATAAAGTCAAGCAAAACATGCTTTTGCATTTGCTTCCAATTATGTTGTCGTTTTGTACAGATATAATTTATTTGCAGTAAAATATTTGGCTATATTTTAAATATGAATCCTACGGAAATATTAACTCAAATGCCTAAAGAATTAATCAACTTTTTGTTGGTTGTCATTTTATCTTTACTAATTGGTCTTGAACAAAGGAAACACCATATAGAGATTGAGTTTGAATCATTATTTGGGACAGATCGTACTATTACTTTAATTGGAATTATGGGATTCATTCTTTATATACTAATGCCCGAGAGATTGATTTTATTTTATGCCGGTGGATTTATTCTCTTTGCTCTGCTGGGAATATATTACTACAATAAAATAAAAATAAAAAACCAATGGGGCTTTACATCAATAATAATTGCATTAATTACTTATTGCCTTGCACCTCTAGTTTATTTACAGCCGTATTGGATGGTCATGCTTATTGTTGTTACCATTTTAATATTTGTTGAGCTGAAAGAAACCTTGTTCAATTTTTCCAAAAAATTTGATGGAAATGAATTCACAACACTTGCAAAGTTTATAATCATTGCGGGAATAATACTTCCTTTACTTCCTCACGATCCGATTTCGAAATCAATTAATATTTCACCATATCAAATTTGGATTTCTATAGTAGCGGTTTCAAGCATTTCATATTTCAGTTATTTACTTAAGAAATTTGTTTTTCCTAATTCGGGAATAATATTATCTGCCATATTCGGTGGGCTTTATAGCAGTACAGCAACTACAATTATACTCGCTAAAAAAAGTAAAGAGGAGAATAATGCAATAAAAATTTCAGTAGGAATAATTGCTGCTACAACAATGATGTATATTCGTATATTAATTCTGGCATACATTTTTAACAAAGAAATAGCTGTTTTGTTATTACCTTACTTTTTTGCGTTTGTTATTACCGGAAGCATAATAATTTTAGTTTTTCTATTAAATAATAAATCTAGCGGTAATACGGTATTAAATGTAAATAATACACAAAACCCTCTGGAGTTTAAAACAGCATTAATATTCGGTTTGCTGTTTGGATTCTTTGCAATTCTAACAAATACTGTTGTTACTAATTACGGAAACATCGGCGTAAGTATTTTATCTTTTATAGTCGGTGTAACTGATATAGATCCATACATTTTGAATTTGTTCCAAAGGGTTGGTGGAAATTTAGACGCCGATAATATTCTAAAAGCAACAATTATTGCAACAGCAAGTAATAATTTAGTCAAAATGATTTACTCGATAATTCTCGGCAATTCAACAATTAAAAAAAATGTTATAATTAGTTTTTCGATTTTAATTATTGTAAGTGTTATTTCAATACTACTATGATCATCTGATGGAAAGAAAATGAAATTTAGAAACTGAATATATTAAATTTGATTTGGATTTATTTCAAATAGTTCATCTTAATTATCTCCCACAATTGTTCCCTGGTGATAAACAATTTTCCAATTATTATTACATCTTCGCCAAATAGTGGTTCTTCTTGTAATTCTTTTCCCTTGTAATAATGTGTATGTCAAGAGATAGTTATCCATTGCTATTTCCTGACATTTAAAGTCTTCTGTTTTCCAAATATCTTCATGAGGATTTGCAAAGCGTTCTTCTAAAATATCTAAAATATGTTCGCGACTATATCTTTTCCCAGAAGCGCCAACTTCCCAAAAGGATTCTTCGGTCATGCTTTCAAAGTCTTTACGTGAGGTTCCAAATTCTGGATGATGAAAAATTGGCTCACGTTTCTTTAGTTCATTTAAAATTAGTAAAAGTTTAGATTCCGTTTGCATAATATATCCAGAAAATTTAGAGTTGATTAAAAACTTCTCTTTTTATTGTTAAGTTGATTGGATTTTATCAACATATGCGTTAATTCTAAGAAGAATTAAAATTCGTGTTTAATGATCTGTAATAATGATTAATAAAAAATATCTATATATTAAAACCAAATCCAGCTAATATTGTTGTGTTTACACTGCTGCCATTAAAAAAATTATAGTAATTTGAATTTAAATATCCATTTAATTTAAATGCCAATATTAAATTTAGCTTTCTTCCCATGGGATGCGAAATACCAGCTCCAATACCAAAACCAAACAAATTTTCTTTGTTTTCTATTTTTGAAAAGATATCGGGATGATAACTTAAAACCTCGCCGGTTTCAGGATTAATTACTTTGGATTGTTGATAACTATTGAATGAGAGATAAGAGTATCCCAATTCAAAATTTAAAAATGAAGTGAAAATTTTATTAGTATGCAGATTAATTTTGGCTCCAAAAAATATGGGTATTAAAATATGCTCATCTGCAGAATAAGAAGTGAAATGTTGTTTATGTTGTATTGTTGATAAATTTTCTAAATAATGAGTGTTATACTTATCCCACGCAGAGTACCCGCCGTATAGGTATACTTGAAATTTAGAGCTTAAGGAATAATTAAATTGAAGCGAAGTTGTTAGTCCTTTTGAAGAATTCATGGGCATGATAATTCCGCCGTTAATTTGAATTGTATTTGCTTCTTGAGCAAAAAGAAAATTGGAAATCAAAAATAAAATTATTAAAGAAGTAGAAAAAGTCTTAAACATTTTATCACCCTTTTAGTTGAACGAGACAACAATAAAGACCCATCCAATAAAAAGAATCTGAAAACAAATTACAAGAGATAAATATTTCTAAATTCAAAACTAATACTTATCTTTCGTTTTAGTCTTCAATTAAATAATAATTATATGAAAATAAACTCCACAAATTTAGACTCAATACCGGCACCCAAAGGAAGAATTGTCTCAATAGATGCATTTAGAGGTTTTACAATTCTTGCTATGATATTTGTAATTCAAGTTGCGGGTTATCCTAACCTTCCATTTACGATGTCGTGGTTCGGCAGTCCACCCGTTTCTACATTCCATCATGCAGCTGATGCTGTTGGAAGCACTACAGGAATTGGACTTACTTTTACAGATCTTGTTGCTCCTTTTTTTGTTTTTATAGTGGGAATGGTTTTACCTTTAAGTAAAAAACGCCGTGGAAAAGAATGGTGGACCCATGTTGGAAGCCGCACGTTTTTGTTAATTGCTTTAGGTGTTTTATATATCTCTTTAATTTTCGGTATATCCTATTGGTGGGGAATTCTTCAGGCAATTGGTGTTGCTTATTTCATGGGAGCTGTTTCAATTTTGCTCCCCAAATGGCAAAGATGGATTATTGTATTTGCTGTTGCCGCTTTTCATCTTTTCATGTCACACACATTTAGCTGGTGGCTCCATTTAGGTGATCCCTCAGCACCATTTTTTACAATTGCCAATCTTAGCGGTGATCCATTAAGACCACTTACCATTCATTGCACTCCATGGGCCTCAATTTCTTACGGGTTACTTACAATTGTAGGAACAATTTTAGGTGAGGCTGTATTAACAAAAAATAAATCAACTATTATTAAACAATCTTTATTAATTTTTGTTGTGTTTTGCGGAGTTGGCTATGCTCTCCATTTATATGATTGGCCTCATTTTGCTATGAACAAAGAGACTGTATCTGCATCTTATTCTTTGTTCACATCAGGAATCTCTGCACTTACATTTTTAATATTTTATTTAATAATTGATGTTTGGCAATATCAAAAATGGGCTTGGGCTTTAATAATATTTGGATCAAATGCACTACTGGGATATTTCCTTCAGCCGATTGTTAGAATATTTTTATACGCGTTAGGATTTAAACCATATCTTATTAGTCATGAAGGAATGATGGGAGTATTTGTTGGTTTAATTTGGACAGGTCTACTTTGGTACATTATTTATCTATTTAATAAACGAAATATCTTTTTGAAGATATAAAATTAGTCTGGTTTAGAATAATATTATTTTTAATATTAATGAATAGGGGTTAAAATAAATATATTATATTATTCTTGAAGAAGTGCAAATAAAGGGATAAATTGTAGTCACTAGCGGGAAAAGTATAATAAAACTCTGATTTTATGATTTGAATGCTAAGAGCTAAATTAAATCCATATACTGTTATATTCAAATCAAAAAAATGCTTCTCAAAAGAAACTATTTAATAGTTCTATTTTTTCTATATCTGCAATTTACCACAGTATTCAGTCAATCTTTTGATAATTCAGTTTCAGGTATTGGCGAACCATTCATTCAAAATTTTTCACAGAAAGATTATAATTCAACTTATCAAAATTGGTGTGTAAACCGGGATAAACGTGGTTTAATGTATTTTGGTAATGATCATGGAGTTTTGCAATATGACGGCTTAAATTGGCGATTAATTAAAACACCAAACAATTCAATTGTTAGGTCGCTATGTGTTGATTCAACAGGTAGAATTTATGTCGCCGCTTCTTCCGATTTTGGTTACCTCTCGCCGGATTCTACCGGCAAACTTCAATTTGTTTCTCTGCTTAAATTTCTGAATAAACAATATCAGAATTTTGGCGATGTTTGGGATGTAGTAGCAAATTCGGAAGCAGTTTTTTTCAAAACTCAAGATAAAATATTTCGTTGGAATAAAGATAGAATTAAAGTTTTTAATTCGGTCATCTCTTATCGGTTATATAAAATTAATAATAAAATATTTGTGCGGAATAGTGGAGAAGGGTTGCTTAAAATTTCGGGTGATTCACTAGAACTTGTTCCAAATGGAAAAAAGTTTGCTTCCATTGGAATATATGATATGCTTCCATTTGAAAACAAAATATTAATAACCACCAACACCGATGGCTTGTTCCTGTATGATGGTTATGTTTTCAAACATTTTAAAACTAAAGCCGATGCTTTTTTAAAGCAAAATAAATTATACAACACGTGCGAATTAAACAATGGAAATTTTGCGATAGCAACCCAACGAGGCGGAGTGGCTGTAATCAATAAAGCTGGAGAACTTATACGAATTGTAAATTCAAAAGACGGACTTCAGTCAGATGTGGTTTATGATGTTTACCCAGATAATCATGACGGATTATGGGTATCAACTTCAGAAGGAATTTCAAGAATAGAAATATCTTCACCATTTACAATCATCCCCAAATCAAATACCGGGAATAATTTTTTATCCTCAATCTACAGTTTTAGGAATATACTTTATGGAACTAATTCATTGGGGATTTATTATCTTGATGAATCAAGTTCTATGTTTGAACCTGTTGCCGGAGTTAATTCCGGCGGTTCAAATTTCATTTCTGCTGATAATAGACTTTTCGCAACCACTACGAATATGGTTTGCGAAATTAAAAATCACGTCGCAAAAAAAATATTTGATTTTTCAGCACCATTGTTATTTAAATCTACTATTGATACAAATATATTTTTTGTTGTGTATAGAATAGGCTTGGCAATACTAAAATATGATAATGGTAAATTGCATCTATTAAAAAATTTACCGCAAATAAGCGATGAGATAGAATATATTGTTGAGGATGGCGATAAAAGTTTATGGATCAAAACTTTTTATGAAGGGATAATACATTTCACATGCATTCAGGGGAATCTATTTTCTGATTCAAGTAAATGTAAAATAAAAATAGAACAATTTAATAAACAAAATGGTTTCCCAGGAGATAATTATAATATTAGATCTGTTAATGGTAAAATACTATTTGCTACTGAATATGGTCTGTTTAGATTCAACCGCAATACTAAAAAATTTATTCCTGATTCCACATTTGGATCTTCCTTTGCTAAGTCAAAAAATACAATCTTACTTTTTGATGAAAACAAAAATAGCAATTTATGGTTATTAGTTAAAACTAAGGATGGTAATAAGCTTGGGAAAGCATTTAAACAGGCTGATGGGAAATATTTGTGGCAGCCATTTCCGGTTTTTCAAAGATTAGATTTGAATAATATATTTACGATGTACTCTTTTTAAAAGAAAGAAAGAATATTTATGGATAAGCACAGATGAAGGATTAATTCTCTATGATTCTGGAAGGATAATTCGATACTATAATAAGTTCAGCACTTTAATTCGAAAGGTGTTTATTAATAACGATTCTTTAATCTATGGCGGTGATGCAGAACAACTGACAAATACGAATAAAGTATTTTCTTTTAAGAACAATAATATAAGCTTCATTTTCGCATCACCTTGTTTTGACAAATCAGACGACAATCAATTCCAGTACTTTTTAGAGAGTAATGACGATGGTTGGTCAGAGTGGACTAAAGCAACAGAAAAAGAATATACTAATCTTTCAAGTGGAGATTATAAATTTCATGTACGTTCTAAAAATATTTACGGAATTTTGGGTAAAGAAGCTGTTTACAGTTTTACAATCTTATCCCCATGGTATTTTTCATGGTGGACATACATTATATATGCTTTCATTTTCCTGGGTATACTATTTCTTATTAGACAACTTGAATTAAAAAGGTTAAACAAAAAACATCTTCTTGAATTAGAACTTGTAAAATATGAAAAGTTGAAGGAGCTTGATCAATTAAAATCGCAATTCTTTGCAAATATATCTCACGAGTTCAGAACTCCGCTCACTTTAATTCTTGGGCAAATTGATAGTGTAATGTCATCCAGCATTGATGTGAAAGAAAAAGGAAAACTACAAGTTGCCGACAGGAATGCAAATAGATTATTAACACTAATCAATCAACTTTTAGATTTATCAAAGCTCGAAGCAAAAAGCATGAGCTTGAATACCGAACAGCATAATATCGTTTCATTTCTAAAAAGTCTTTTCTTTTCATTTGAGTCACTTGCAGAATCAAAAAAGATAACACTTAAATTTGAAACTCAATTTGAAAATATCCCTTTAGTTTTTGATCCTGATAAAATGGAAAAAGTTTTTTACAATCTTATTTCAAATGCATTCAAATTTACTTCAGCAAATGGAGAAATTAGTGTTTGTCTGAAAGTAATTAATGCAATCATAGAAATTAAAATTAAAGATACTGGAATTGGAATACCATCAGACCGTCTTTCACACGTATTTGACCGCTTCTATCAAATAGATAGTTCAATTACACGCGAACATGAAGGTACCGGTATAGGGCTGGCATTGACTAAAGAATTAATTGAACTTCATAAAGGCAGCATAACAGTATTAAGTAAAGAAGGTGAAGGAACTGAGTTTAAGATTCAACTTCCTTTGGGAAACTTTAACTTTGAAAAAGAGAACTTAGTTGGATTATCTTCAAACAAATTTCCGGTTAAAGAAAATTTAAGCAGGTTTGAATTAGTAGATAGTAATGCAAAATCGGGAAATCATTTAATCAGTAATATTATTAAAACAAAAGGGGAGAAGGTTAAAGAAATACTTTTAATTGTCGAAGACAATTCAGACGTAAGGTCTTATATCAGGGAACAAACTGAAAGTGAATATCATATATTGGAAGCTTCCAACGGATTGGAAGGAATAAATCAAGCACGAGAAAACATACCGGACATTATAATTACAGATGTAATGATGCCTAAGATGGATGGCTATCAATTCAGTAAAGAAATTAGAAATGACGAAAAGACTAGTCACATTCCGATAATTATGTTAACTGCAAAAGCAGGGCTCGATGATAAGATAGAAGGATTAGAAACTGGAATTGATGCCTACTTAACAAAGCCTTTTAGCTCTAAAGAATTAAAAGTTAGAATAAAAAATTTAATTATCCAGAGAAAAGAACTTCGCAGAAGATTCAGTCAGGCAACTGTAATAAAACCGTCAGAAGTTACTAAAACTTCTGTCGATCAGGTGTTTTTAGAAAAAACAATCAAAATTATTGAAGCACATTTTGAAGATGAACAATTTGGAGTTGAAAGCCTTTCAACTGAAGTAGCAATGAGCGTCTCACAGCTAAATAGAAAACTGAATGCACTTATAGATCAGCCGGCAGGACAATTTATTCGTTCACTCCGTTTGCAGCGTGCTGCTGATCTTTTAAAACAAAATGCAGGAAGCATTGCTGAAATTTGTTATATGGTTGGCTTTAATGATCAAGCATACTTTTCAAGAGCGTTTAAAAAACAATTTGGTGTAAGTCCATCAGAGTATAAAAAAGTATAGTAATAATTTTTATAATCCAAAATAAAAAGCCCTCTTTCTTGAGGGCTTAAACATTTACGAATTATAATTTTAAGGATGATTAACGTCAGCCGGATCAACATGTACAAGTGGATTATACTTGCTAAAGATTCCATCTGGATTATGATACCAAACCCAAGCATGGCATTCCCACCAACCAACATCCGTATCATTATCCCACACATCATCATTCCCAGCAAATCCTTCTGGTGGGATTGGGTTTGGGTCACTCGGATCATAAGGCACGGCATATTCAACAGCAACTAATCTCATTTTACCATTCACTGGATTTTTTGAATATACTAATATTGGTGGATTTCCAGGATCAAAAGTTCCATTAACATTTTCTGGTTTCAATAGATGGTAACCCATATTTTGAACAACAACATCGATGTCTATATAACCATCCTCAAATGCTTTTTCTATGTTATGGTATTTGGCCGAGGCAGACCTTGTATGAGCTAATTGTTTATGTACTGCAGATTTAGATTTACTTAAATTTCCTATATCATTACTTTGATCGGATATAGGATTATCAGTAAACACTTCTGATTTGCATCCTGTCATTACCACAGCAATAAGTATAAAAGTGAAAAAGAAAATAGAAATGTTTTTCATTTGAACCTCCTGTTATTGATTATAATTATATGAAATTATAATTAATTATTTAAGATAGATCATTTTCTTTGTACTTGAGAATACATCACTTTCTATTCTATAGAAATAAATACCACTTGGAAGATTAGTCGCATCCCAAGTTAATTCATAAGTACCGGTTGGTTTTTCTTCATTTACTAATGTTTCAACTTCCTTCCCAAGTATATCATATACTTTTAGTGTTACATAAGACAGTTTTGGTATTGTGTAATTTATAAATGTGCTTGGATTAAATGGATTTGGATAATTTTGAAATAGTTTATATTCTATTGGTAACTCTGTTAATAAATCACCTTTTATTCCTGTAGAATTACTTGTATCCAATGCGGAACTTGCATAACCGATTGCTATGAAATGAGGCTGAGATTCACCCCAACCTCCGAACCACATACGAAATCGATTACCATCGAATAAAACACTTGGATGGTAAAAACCCTCCACCCAGTGATATGAAAGAGAGAATGGATTAAGAACGGGATTTTTATCGTATTTAGTCCAGTTTTTACCGTTTGATGAACTTGCATAACCGATAGCTGCGAAAGGTTTTCCAGAACCTAAAGGCAAGTTATCATTGTGGCCGCAATACCACATATCATAACCTGAATCCGATCTAATAACGCAGGCACTAATTGCCCAGTTCGCGTCAAAGTCGTTTTCCGAACCATAGGATATAACAGGTCTGCTACCGAACGTCCAATGGATGCAATCAGTTGAAGTTGCTAAACCGATACTCCAATGGGTTAAATCGTTGGGCTTACCCACATGGCCTAATCCACCGCTATACCACATCTTAAAAATTCCATCCTCTTTGATTACGCTGCCAGGTAATACGCCATCTTGATTCCAGCTATTATTTGGCTCAATAACTGGTTCGGAATGACGATTCCAATTGATACCATCGATAGAAGTAGCATAACCAATACGCATCACTTGGTGAGAGTTTGCATCCCCTATGGTCAAATTCCCTCCACCGAACCACATTCTAAGTGTATCTCCATCAGCCAATACGCTTGGATGAGATAAATGGGGATAGTCCCACTCTCCTGTTCGCGGAGACAGTACAGGATTTCCAGAATATTGCTGCCAGGTAATTCCATCCAGTGACCAAGCATAACCAATGTGAATGGGTCCAAATCCATTGATTTCAGAACCCATAAACCACATTCTAAGTGTATCGTTAAACATGACCACTGTAGGTGCAAAGACCATTCCTTTATTCCACCCAGATGTATCAGGCATAAATATAGGATTACTTTCGTATTGATCCCATTGAGTTCGTAATAGTGTATCAATCATTGCTCCATCCTGGGCATAAACCAGGACTGAAAATACAATTGTTATGATAAAGCAAACAAATAATAAAAAGAGATTTTTCATTTTTAATTCCTGATAAATTATTGGCGTTATTAATCCATGTTATGTGGGTGACAAAATTTATTTGATATCACATCTTGAACTATGCGGCATCCTTTTTCATTCATAGGAATATTTACGCTATCAGTAAAACTTTGTTCTAATAGGAAACGTTTCATTACTAATCTATCTTTGGTTTTATTTTGTGAAAAGCAATCCATAACTAATAGCAATGCTAAAAAATCAGTATAGTTATGAACATGCGTTTCATTCTATTCTTTTTTAGATTGTCTTAAGTATTATGAAAGTGGATCGGAATTATAGTTAAAGTTATCAGCTAAACAATTTCTACTTACTATATTAAGTTTCAAAATGAATACACTCTAACACATTTAATTCAAATGATAGAACAAATAATTCAATATGAATTTAAATAACGAAAATTTAGGAAAGTATTATTGTAGAATAATTAGGTTATAGTATGTGCATACTCAGAAGGAAGGATTCCATATTTTTTTTTAAAGCATTTTGAAAAATAAGATGGATTATTAAAACCAGACTCAAAGGCAATTTCTGAAATATTTCCCTTCATGGATTCTAGTAATTTTAATGCTTTCTTTAATCGATATTCACGTATAAATACATTTGGCGAACATCCAGTTAAAGACATAATATTACGATATAATTGTGCTTTGCTCATACCCAATTGCTTAACTAAACTATCTATATTAAATTCTTCTTCGTTCCATTTTTGTTCGAAAATTTTAAAAAGCATATTTAAGAGATTTTCATTACGTGAACTTAGAACTTTAATATTACTATTCTTTAAATCAATTTTTAGTTTTAGCTTATTGTAAACTTTTACTAACGATGAAGAAATAATAATTTGACTTTCTGCAGCAACATACCCTAATTTTTTTGCAAGATTAATAACATCTCCAAATAGATCGTTACTTTCTGTAACCGGGGCACCAAAGTTCAATCCAATTGAAACACTAAATTTTATGTTTTCTTTTTCTGAAAGATTAATAAATTTATTTTGTATGTCTGCAGCACATTTAATGGCATTTTCTTCTGATAGAAAAGATGTTAAAACACTATCGTTTTGCCATGAAACTATGTTGCCTTCATATTTTAAAAAAGAATCTTTTATAATTTTTTTTTGCAATTTAAATAAATCTGCAAATTTACTTTTCTTGATTTTTTTCTTGAATAATATTGGATTTACAATTTCCAAATACATAATTGTCCGGTGGGCCGTTTCATTGATGTAACCTTCAAAAGGAGAATTCTTTTTCGACCAGGCTATATCAGCTATTTTACCTAAGAAAAACTCTACCTCGCTGAGCTCAACCTCTATTATTTGATTGTGTAAGACTGTGACATGAGCTTTATTATGCAAATTAATCACAGAATCTTTATCCGGGGCTTCATACACACAGAATCCTGTATAATTTGGAATGTCATGCCAGAAGTAAACAAATTTACAATTAAAATCATCCTGTAGAGCTAAGTCTCTTTGATGAGCTGCTGCAATATCTGCTGCTGTTGCTCCGTTTGTATCATGTATATCCATATAGACTGGCATAATTCAATCCTCAATTGTTAAAGTTTTTTAAATAATTGCAGTTATATCTTTAGATAGAATTAATAGTCTATTTTAAAACTTTAATAAGTAGAGTAAACGTAGGTTAGCGACTAATTTGAATAAAATTATGAAAATTTACAATTTATGTCAAGATTTATTTGGCTTGATGATAAAAGTATAAATTCAAAAATATTATATTCTAAATTCATAGTGTTTTTCCCCCGCTGCATTTAATTCATTTCTAACTACATGGCTATAACAAATCGTTTTGTCTTTTTCGTTTCAAAAAATATTTAAACTCTCTTATTATTTTAATGTAGAAGTATATTAAAGGCCATTTTTGCCTCAATAATCCAAATCTTTGCGTTAAAAATACAAGATATCTGAAATGATCAAGCTTACATTAGCATTGTATTTTGAAATTCTCAAATATAAAAAATTAACCAACTTTTATATAACAAAATTAAAGGAGACTTTATGAAAAAAAATATTTTTATTTCAGTTTGCCTAGTTATTATGGCCGCAGTTGTTATTTCGCAAATCAATTGCTCTCCCAAAGAAGAAAACAAACCAATGTCTCAAAAAGAGTTAATAGCACGCGGTAAATATTTAGTAATGACAGGTGGATGTGGAGATTGTCATTCCCCTAAAATATATACAGAAAATGGTCCTATACCAGATTCAACCAAAGACCTTTCCGGTTTTCAACATGATGAGAAGCTCCCGGCTTTAGATACTAAATATGTTGCTCCAGGTAATTGGGTTGCCACAGAAAGTAATTTTTCAGCTTGGGTTGGTCCCTGGGGAATTTCGTACGCGGCAAACATTACACCAGATAAAGCAACTGGAATTGGAGAATTGAGCGAGGAAATGTTTATTAAAGCTCTTAGGGAAGGTAAAATGATGGGTGTAGGAAGACCGATACTACCACCAATGCCGTGGCAGGTAATAGGTCAAAAGAGTGATCAAGATCTGAAAGCAATGTATGCTTATTTAAAATCAATTAACCCTATACATAACGAGGTTCCTCAGCCAATACCTCCAGATAAAATGAAAGATGCGTTATCAGGAAAATAGTAAGAATATAGAATTTCAATATGCTTTCGCATTTTCAAAGAGTGGTATTGTGGAAATAATAAAAATTAATGGAAATTACAGCGGCATGGGTAAGATAACACTTGACTCAATGAATGTGGTTGATTTAAAAAAGTTTACTCAGCAAAATATTCCTGAATTCCCTATAGGCTTAAAATTAGAATTAACAATATCATTTGATGAAAAAGAATTTCTCTCCGGAATAGATGGTATAGTCTGGGCTACTTATGATTTAAGACAAGCCGAAATAATTCAGAGTGCTTTGGTAGCCCAGCAAATTAATTTAGAAATAAATAAAATTTTTGTTGATGGACAAGAGCTTTGTTTATTGAAAATCCTAAATAAACAAGATGTTGATGACACAATTGATTTTATTTGGCGAAGCGGCAGTGGTTTACGTCTTACGCCAGACTGGGATTATGCTGATGGAGAATCTAATAAAAGTTTTGAACAATGGTTAAGCGGTCAATAAAATATTAATTAACATTTCTAACAAAATAATAGGAAGAGTCTTATGAAAAATTATTTAAATGTCATCCGGGGCCTGCCTACCGGTAGTCAAGCTTCGACTGGCTAAGTGTGACAGTTTATGTTACTTAAAACTAATTTTTCAGAAGTCTCATGAAGTAAAATAAAACTAATTTCTGCAGCAATTATAAGTTTGTAAATAAATCGGGTAAGTGGTTAATGATTCATTACCAGGTTACTGTTCCGATGCAGTAACAAAAAAGCTTCCGGGCTAAAACTCGCACAGCCAAAAAAATAATTAAATAATTCATAAAAAATAATGAGGTCATAAATGAGAACATTAACAATGTCCTTGATTCTTTCAATGTTTCTAGCTCTTGGAATTAGTTCGATTTCGTTGGCTCAAAATTCCAGCGGTTCGGTAGAAGATGAAATTATTGCGCTTACTTATAAAATCTGGAAAGCCGAAAACGAAAATGATATGGCTACAAGGAAAAAATATATTTCTGAGGACTATACTGAATTTAACCCCAGCTATTCTACCTTGATAGAAGGAAGAGATAAAAATTTCAAACTCACCAATGCAAATAATATGTCCGGGAAATCTCTCGCAGATGAAATGCTAAATCCTCATGTAAAAGTCTATGGAGATGTAGCCATACTAACGTATAACTTCGCTGGAGTAATAAAAGGTAATGATGGTAAAGTAACTACCAGTAAAGCTAAATCAACACGAGTCTACGTAAAGACAAATGGAACATGGATGCTTGTTCATGCAAATTTTGCATTTGATCCAACACAGATTAATTAACTAAGTATATCCAAAATTTTAGAGTGACGTACGAAAACGTTATTTAAATTAATTAGATTATTTAACAACCAAAAAGGAGTACGTGTTATGAAAAAGTTACTTTCAGTATTCACTATTTTACTTGTAGTGATTTTACTTTCCGGTATCAGTTTCGCACAACAATGGTCCGATGCACAAAAAGATGTTTGGACAGGTGTTGAAAAATATTGGGATGTAGACAACGCACAGACATTTCTAACATATTTTGATGACAGCTATATGGGATGGTCTAATC
>CAZRMA010000011.1:0-25965 GCA_964600655.1 uncultured Ignavibacteriaceae bacterium | reverse complement strand
GGTTCGAATCCCGTACGCGCTACTAAATAAATTTCAAATCTCAAAAGTCAAATCTCAAATAAATTATAAGCCACAATATCTAATGTAATAAATGAGTATTAGATTTTGTTATTTATTTGTACTTTGAAAATCGTGATATAAAATTTTTATGAAAAGATACGAAAAACATATTTTCATCTGTGAAAACAAACGTCCGGCTGATGATCCTCGCGGGTGCTGTTTTGATAAAGGCGGCTCTGAAATAAAAGCTAAATTTAAACAGCGGATTAAAGAACTCGGATTAAAAACAGAAGTGCGTGCAAACACTTCTGGATGTCTTGATGCTTGTGAATTTGGTGCTTCCGTGGTTGTGTATCCTGAACAAATCTGGTATGGCGGAGTAAAAGTAGAAGATGTTGAAGAAATACTTCAAAGCCATATCATAAATAGTATGCCTGTGGAAAGATTGAAAATCACTCACCCAAAGTTTAATAAAGATGACATCAAAATCTGAAAAACAGCACGCTAAAAAGGTGTTCAATATTCTTAGAAAACAATATCCGAAGGTTAAACCGGCTTTGAATTACAAAAATCCCTTTCAACTTTTAGTTGCCACTATTCTTTCGGCGCAATGTACAGATGAACGTGTGAATATTGTTACAAAAGATCTTTTCAAAAAATATAAAAGCCCTAAAGATTATATTAACGCATCAAACGAAGAACTGGAAAAAGATATTTATTCAACCGGCTTTTACAAACAGAAAGCAAAAAGCATTAAAGGCTGCTGCAAAGTTTTAATAGAAAAATATAATGGCAAGGTACCGGATGATTTTGAAAAGCTGAATGAACTCCCCGGAGTCGGAAGAAAAACGGCTTCTGTGGTTGCTGGAAATGCTTTTGGCATACCTGCTATTGCTGTTGATACACATGTAAAAAGGTTATCAAACTTACTTGGATTTATTAAATCCAATGATCCTGAAAAAATTGAATTTAAATTAAGAGAATTGCTGCCTGAAAAGGATTGGACTGATTCTTCACACTGGCTTGCAACACATGGAAGAAAAATATGTATTGCAAGAAGGCCAAAATGTTTAGAATGTGTTATCGGGAATATTTGTCCAAGTTTTAATCCGGTTAACTGAGATTGATTAATAATCACTAAATTTTACATTGTCCGTCTGAGCTTGTCGAAGACTGATTTTTTAGAAAAATTTCACACTTCGACATGCTCAGTGTGACAGTTGAAATTTTATATCTAATTTAAATATTCACATATTTATTCATTCAAATGAAAGCAGGAGAATGTTTGATTGAATGAATGGATAATTAATGATTTGGAAGGAGATAAACATGCCTGAAGATATAATGCGGGATAGAAATTATTGTCTGCAGCTTTTAAAAGAGTATACACAAAGCGAAAGCTTATTAAAACATGCATACGCTGTTGAAACATGTGTGCTAGCTTACGCTAAAAAATTCAATGAAGATGTTGAATATTGGGGGAATGTAGCTTTGCTTCATGATTTTGATTATGAAAAATATCCAACAATGGAAGAGCATCCATTTAAAGGTTCTGAAATTCTAAAAGAAAAAGGCTTTGATGATGAATTTAGAAATGCAATTCTTTCGCATGCTGATTATTCAGGCGTGCCAAGAGAAACATTGCTTCAAAAAACATTATTTGCCTGTGATGAATTAGCAGGTTTTATAACAGCGGTTACATACGTACGTCCCTCAAAAAGCATTGTGGAAGTTGAAGTGAAATCCGTAAAGAAAAAATTAAAGGATAAAGCTTTTGCTAAAAATGTAAGTCGGGATGACATTATAAACGGTGCCGAGGGCTTGAATATTCCATTAGATGAACACATACAATTCTGTATAACTGCTATGAAAGAAAACAGAGAAGAATTAGGACTTTAATAGTTTATATAAATACTTTCAAAATGATTATTTTTACAATACTTTAAGCCTTAAAATTCAAACAAGTGACTTGACTTGTATCACATATATTATCTAAATTAACAACAAAAATTAGGAGAGTTTTTAGATTTTTTGCTACCAAATAATTATAGAGTTACAGTGCTTTTAGTGTTGTATATTCTGTCTTAGCTGTAACTATTTTTTAATTAAAATATTATATAATGATTAGCAAAAAATTAGTGCTCTTAATTTTTATTTTTACTATCCCTTTGTTTTCCCAAAAAGATTTAAGAGTAATCTCATCAAATAGCAATTCTATTGTATTAGAGTTTACGCCTGAGTATAATAAATTTACAGAGCACGAAATAAATAATCAGAAATATTTAAATATTACATTTGCATTTAGTTCTGAAGAAACTACTAATAACTTTGGCAGTCCCGATATTCCAATAAGAGAATTGAATCTTGGCGTTCCTTCCGAGTTTGGAAATACAATTCAAATTTTAAGTTCAGCGTACAAAGAAATCGATGGCAAAATCACTCCAGCCCCAAGCGAAGTTGGCAGGGAAGAATCTGCCGGATATAATTTCGAGATTGGAAAAGAATATTATAATTATCAGCCAAAAGAAGATTTAGTTACATTTGGCGAATTTGGTATATCACGGGGTATTCAAATTCAATCTATCAATTTATCGCCGGTCAAATTTTATCCTGATCAAAATAAAATTAAACTTTATACTAAAATCGTTTTTCAAATAAATTATTCTTCTAATAGAAATAATCTCGGGAAGGTAAATGATGATTTATTAGACGGTGCAATTCTCAATTTCGAAGTTGCAAAAAATTGGGGTATTCATTCCAGGAAATCATTAAAAAAAGGAGTTACCAACAGCGTTCTTTCCACAGGTAAATGGTATAGGTTTGAAGCTCCGGAAGAAGGCATCTACAAAATCTCATTCGGTGACTTATCCAATTATGGAATTGACCCTGCATCTGTAGATCCGCGAACTATAAAAATTTATAATAACGGTGGACGAATGGTTCCTGAAACTATCTCCGGAGATAGGCCAGTGGATTTGATTGAAAATGCGATCATGGTTGTTGGGGAAGACGACGGTAAATTTGATTCAGGAGATTATATCCTATTTTACGGAAGAGGAACAAGCTTTTGGGATTATGATAAAAATTCCCAAACAATTAAACGAGAATTTAATTTATATACTAATCAAAATTATTACTGGATTACTTCCGGTGGTAACCCGGGCAAAAGAATTCAGGATGAAGCAAGTTTGAATGATGTAAATGCTCCAATCCAAAATACTACAAAAGCATTCGGTAGCTGGGAAAAGGATGAAATAAATCTTGCCAAAACCGGTAGAATATTTCTTGGCGATGATTTTTCGGAATCAAATCCTACGCGTACTTATGTAAACACATTAAATGGATTGATCCCCAATTCAAAGATAAATTATAATATTCGCTTTGTAAGTGCTTCTCCGTCCACTTCTACACTAAAAGTTTATGAAAATTCAACATTACTATTTTCTCAATCAATTTCAGGATACGCAACCTCAGGGGGATATAAAGATCACGAATTTGGGCGATTATTAACCCGCTCAGCAGTTTATTCAATTAATTTACCGAACAGTCAAAGTGCTTTAAGATTTGATTATTCAGGCAATTCTTCTTCTGCAATTGGTTATTTGGATTATTTTGAAATCTTATATGAGAAAAGTCTTATCCCGACAAATAATCAACTTGTATTTTATTCTAAAGATACAACCGCAGTTATTGAATATAGGATGACAAATTTTCCGTCTACAAATATTAGAGTTTTTGATATAAGCGATTATTCAAATGTAAAATTGATTACAAACCCGGTTATGTTAAGCGGCGGGGAATTTCGTTTTCAAAAATCTGAAACTGAAGGAGACGTTTCGGAATTTTTAGCGTTAGGTGATGATAATTTTAAATCTCCTGCAAATCCAGCCCAGGTTAATATTCAGAATATTCACGGAATTGCAGATGGAGCCAAATTTATTATTATAACTAATCCTGAATTTAGAACTCAGGCTGACAAACTTCAAAATTATAGGCAGAATGAATCTAAGTATAAGCTATCTACCATTGTCGTTGATGTGAAAGAAATTGAAAATGAATTCGCCAATGGCTCTAATGACCCTTCAGGTATAAGAGATTTTATCAAATATGCTTACGATAATTGGACAATAAAACCTGAATATGTTTTATTATTTGGTGATGCAACTTACGATTTTAAGAATATCGAAGGGGCAAACAACAACTTCGTTCCTGCCTGGGAGTCTTCGGAATTTTTAAATGATATTTTATCATATCCAATGGACGACTTTTATGCAAGGGTTGATGGTAATGATAGCAGGGTAGACTTAGCCGTAAGCAGAATTACTTGTCAGAACAAAAGTGACGCAGAATTTTCTGTCAATAAAATTATGCAATATGAGCAGGATAACAATTTTGGAACCTGGAGAAACCTAATTACTCTTGTTGCAGATGATGGTTTAACTTCACAAGGAAACGATGGAAGCCAGCATACTGATCAATCAGAGGTGCTTGGGGATAATTATATCCCTTCATCATTCAATTTAGATAAGATATACTTGTCTTCATATCCAACTGTTTTAACGAGCTTTGGAAGAACAAAACCCGATGTAAATAAAGCGATAATTAAAGCAGTAAACGATGGTACTTTGATTTTAAATTTTATAGGTCACGGCAGTCCTGAAGTTTGGACGCATGAAAGGGTTTTTGAAGAAGCTACTTCAATTCCGCAAATGGTTAATGATAAATATTTTTTCTTAACCGCAGCAACTTGCGATTTCGCTTATTATGACCTGCCTAATTCCCAAAGCTCAACCGAAATTTTGATGCTCAAAGAAAATAGCGGTGCCATAGCAGCTTTTGCTTCTGCTCGTCCGGTTTACTCTTCGAATAATGCTTCATTGAATAATTCTTTTTTCTCAAATCTTTTAATGAATAATCGTGATGCAACGGGATTGGCTCCAACAATCGGTAAAGCATATTTTATTACCAAATCACGCCGAACCGATTCAAACGATTTTAAATTTCATTTATTCGGTGATCCAACTTTACGATTAAATGTTCCTCGTTATAATGCAAGCATTGATTCAATTAATGGAGAATCTCTAAGTATCAACAGTGGTGTTGCAGTTAAAAAAGATAATAAATCAACAATTACATTATCAGAAAATTTAGTAAATAGTGTGAGCAGTAATAACGCCGTGTTTGCCGGCAGTGCTCAATTAAAAGCACTTAGCCGTGCTACAGTCAGCGGCAGTATAAGGAGATCCAGCGATAATTCGGTTTGGTCAGATTATACTGGTGAAGGTATATTAACTGTTTTCGATTCACAACGATCCGTACATTTATCAGATATTAATTATGATGTAACTCTTCAAGGCGGAGTAATATTTAGAGGAAGAGTTTCAATTTCAAATGGATATTTTTCTACTAATTTTATTGTTCCCAAAGATATTTCTTACGAAAATAAACAAGGAAAAATTGCATTATACTTTTTTGATAATAATTCAGATGGGATAGGTTATACAAATAATTTAATAGTTGGCGGAACTGATACCTCGGTTGTCAATGATGAGAAGGGACCCGATATAGAAATCTATTTTGACAATGAAGCTTCAATAGGCGGTACACTTGCAAATCCAAATTCTGATTTAATAATTAAATTGTCTGACGAAACGGGATTAAATACTACCGGTACCGGAATTGGGCATGGTTTTGAGGGAGTATTAAATAATAAAGAAAACGATCCGATAGATTTTTCAAATTATTTTACCGGAGATATCGATGCTGGTGGTAAGTCAGGAAAGGTTGATTATAAGTTCTCTAACTTAGACCCGGGAGATTATAAATTAAAAGTAAAAGCCTGGGATGTTTTTAACAATCTTTCTACAGAAACAACTTACTTCAATGTTGTAAGCTCCAATGAATTAGCTATTAGAGATGTCTATAATTATCCCAACCCGTTTTCTTCTAATACAATATTTACATTCCAGAAGAATTTGAGTAATGCAGTTGATCTGCAAATAAAGATTTATACTATTGCCGGCAGATTGATTAGAAACATTGAAAGATTTAATGTGGAAGGTAATTTTGTAAAGATTAATTGGGATGGAAGAGACGAAGATGGAAATCAAATTTCAAACGGTACTTATTTATATAAGCTCATCGTTAAAACTGTAGACGGTAGTTTTAATAAAAGTGTCTTAGGAAAACTTGCAGTTATTAAATAGAAAAATTTTTGCAATGAATATTAAACATTTTTTCAGTTAATTTATTATTTGCAAATGAAAATATATTTACAATGTTTAAGAAAATAAGTTCATTATCAATTGGAGGAAAATAAAAATGAAAATATTTCTCAGGCTAATGATGGTCAGCGTGATGTTTGTTGGAGTTGTTACAACTTCTTATGCACAAGGAGAAGCTGCTGTCCCATTTCTTGAATTAGCTCCAGATTCTCGAGGCGGCGGGATAGGAGAATCAGGCGGCGGATTAGCGGATAATTCTGCTGCAATTTTTTGGAACCCGGCTGGCATTGCCTTTTTAACAGGGTCGGAAGTATCAATTACACATAGTAACTGGCTGCCTCAATTTAATCTCGATCTTTTTTATGATTATTTAACCTATCGGCAGTATGTTGATGAACTTGACGGAAGTTTAACAGCCAGCATTACATATATGAATTTTGGTCAGTTCGTCAGAACCGGTGAAGACAGCCCGGATCCGCTTGGGACATTCAATTCATTTGATGCTGCTCTAACTTTAGGTTATGCAACAAAAATTTCCAACGATTGGGGTTTAGGTTTAAACTTTAGACTAATCCATAGCAAGCTTTCTGATCAACCGACTGCGGGTGAACAGGGTAGAGGCGTAGCTACTTCAGTTAGTTTTGATCTTGCAACAATGTGGCGGCCTGCCAAATTTGTTATCCCATTAATCGATGAAGATATTGGCGGCAGCATAAGCGTTGGATTAAATTTAAGTAATATGGGTCCTAAGATTTACTATATCGATAGAGCGCAAGCAGATCCTATTCCGACAAATTTCAGATTGGGTTTTGCTTATCAACTATTTAATGATGAATTCAATGCCTTAACTTACACGCTCGATTTTAGCAGGTTATTAATTAGTAAGAAAACTGTTATCAATGCTGAAACCGGTGACACCACCTCTACTTCAAAAGAATGGTACAATGCAATTTTCAGCTCTTGGGGCGACAGGCCATTTAGTGAAGTTATGAGGCAATTCGTTACATCTATGGGATTGGAATACTGGTATGGAACTCCTGGTGAATTCTTATTTGCTATAAGATCAGGCTTTTTCTATGAAGATCCAAGTTATGGAAATCGAAAATTTATCACCTTTGGTGCAGGCATTCGTTATGATATTTATGGATTTGATTTCAGTTATATAACAACTTCAGTTTTCAAAGGCGGCGAAAATCATCCGCTTTCTGATACATTGCGTTTTACCGTTCTAATTGGCTGGGGAGGCGCACCTGAAAGTAGTAGAGGATTACCAAGAGGGATCTAAATTTTCATGCTAAAAAATATTCTTACATTTACACTAATTACCATTGGATTGAGCAGTTTATCTGCTCAATCATTTATTGGTAAGATTAATCCTTTTCCAAAAGCGTTTAATCAAGATGTTTCAGTTCCAGATACACTAAAAATTTTAGCCGTAATGGTAAATTTCCAGGAAGATAAAGATGAAGCAACTTTTGGGAATGGTAAATTCGGATCAATGTATTCCAAAGATTATGGAAGTGACATACTAGATCCGCTGCCGCATAACAAAACTTATTTTGATGCCCATCTTGAATTTGTTAAAAATTATTACAAAAAGGTTTCTGGTGGAAGACTGCCTGTTGTTTACACAGTTTTACCGGATACATTTTCGGTTTCAAAAACCATGAGAAATTATTCCCCGGCAAATAACAATAGTGATTTTACCAATGTTGCTGATTTTTCCAAAGAAGTTTGGAGTCTTGCAAATGCAAAATATCCGGCATTTAATTTCAGCGGTTATAATGTTTTTATAATTTTTCATGCAGGTGTGGGAAGAGATATTACTCTTCCAGGCAGCCTCGGAACTGAAAAGGATATACCTTCAATTTATTTAGGATTAAATGGATTAAAAAAAATATATGGTGACCAATTTGATGGTTTCCCTGTATCCAATAATACCTTTAACATAACAAATTCTATAATTATTCCTGAAACAGAAAGCAGAGAATTATCTTCAATTGGCGGCGATGTTCTTTTTGAGATTTCCATTAACGGTTTGTTAGCAGCCAGCGTAGCAAGTTATTTAGGATTGCCGGATTTGTTTGACACAGAAACCGGATTAAGTGCAATTGGAAGATTCGGTTTAATGGATGGCCAATCAATTTTTGCTTACAACGGTTTATTCCCGCCGGAAATGTCTGCTTGGGAAAAGATGTATTTGGGATGGTTGACTCCAACTACTATTACTCCAGGAGAATATAAAATTGCTTTAACTGCAAATGAAGTTGCAGCTTTAAGTGATACTGTAGTATTGAAAGTCCCGATTAGTTCTACGGAATATTATTTAGTTCAAAACAGAAATAGAGATGCAAACTCCGATGGAGCGATCATAAAGTATATTTCGAACGGCACAACATTTACACGTACATTTCATAAAGATACAACCGGGTTTTACAGCTACGATACTGATTCATTGCAAGGCGTTATAACAGATGTTGATGAATTTGATTGGGCAGTACCTGGCAGCGGTATTTTAATTTGGCACATTGACGAAAATATTATTAGCCAAAATATTGCGGATAATAAAATAAATGTAGACAAAAATAATCGTGGAGTTGATGTAGAAGAAGCTGACGGCATTCAAGATATAGGCGAAAAATTTCAGGATATTCTCGGTGATGTTTTCGTCGGTGAAGGCGGGCCTGAGGATTTATGGTTTAAAGGAAATAATTCTAAATTTTATAAGAATGAATTTTCGAAAGATACTCGTCCTAAAAGTATTACAAATTCCGGGGCGAATAGTTTGATAACGATTTCAAATTTTTCATCAATAGCTAACAAAATGAGCTTTGATGTTACGTATGGTGATTCAATTGTAAAACCGATTTTTTCAAATCAATTAAATCTTGCTTCCGCAAATAACAATCTAACAAGTTTGACAAACGGTTTCGCATTATTAAATGATTCTACTTTAATTATTTTAAATTTAAGCGGCGAACAAGTTAATACGTTTCAGAATTTTTCTAATTATAAAACAGCGGCTTATTCAGCGAATGGTATTCAATACATCATTGGCGCAATCGGATCAAATTTAAATGTGTATATAAATGATGGTAATTCTAGCAAAATAAATACAGTAGATGTGGGAGAAAAAATAGCTGCGCCTCCTGTTGTAATTGTAAAATCCATAAATCAGTACCAAATTCTTTTAGGAACAAATTCCGGCAAGTTGTTAACCTATTCTCCAGGTAGCAATTCAGAAAATCCGCAATTAGTTGAGTCTAATAATATAACCTCAGAGCCTATATTAAAAATAGCTGCGGACGGTGAACAGTTTTATTCTGTTCTTACACCAACTAAGGTTATTGATAAAAACGGGAAAGAATTTAATTACGCTTTAGCTGGTGACGCACATATTCTTAAAAATTTGAATTTGAATACTCAATCTACTGTATCAAATATTTCTTTGTCATTAACACAAGATCAATCAGGTGCTTATTTATCAATTTTAAGATATGGGAATGGTCTTGTGGATGTTATTTCAAACGGCAAAACGCTTGCCAAATTTGACACTCAGATTAGTAATCAATCAAATTCATTTGCGTTAACAGATTTAAAAAATGATGGTAGTAACTATATAGTATATACCAATGGAAATAATATTGAAGCAAGGAATATGAATGGAGCCTCTGCCGATAATTTTCCATTTAGTGATCCGCTTGGAATTGGATTTGTCGGACAGCCTGTAGCAGCTGACTTTGAAGGAGATAATAGATCTGAAATCATTGCTGCAACTAATGACGGAAGAATATTTGCGATAGACGGTGGGACAGGAAAAGTTGTTACGGATTTTCCGGTTTCAGTAGGAAACCATTTAAGTTCAACTTCTTCAATATTTACAATTAATGGAAAATTAGCGCTGGCAGCAATTAATAGTGGAAATAATTTTTCTGCATGGACTATAAGTTCAGCACCGGGCACAGGATATTGGAATGAGGCAAATGGAAATAGCTTAAATTCTTCTTTTGTTATATCTGCTAAATCGGATAAACAAGTTGCAGAATTTTTCCCAACAAATAGGGCTTATAATTATCCCAATCCGGTTTACGGAGGCGAAACACAAATTAGGTATTATGTTGCCGAAAACTCTAAAATTAATATCAAAATTTTTGATCTTGCCGGCGACTTCGTTGCTGAATTGAATGCAACAGCTGTTGGCGGAACCGACAATGAAACAACATGGAATGTAAATAATATACAAAGCGGTGTATATTTGGCAAGAATTGAAGCTGTGAGTGAGTCAGGTAAAACAGAACAAAATATAATTAAGATTGCAATAGTAAAATAATTTTACCTTCGTTTGAAAAGTTTTTTTAATCCGAATGTATTTATAACCATAAAAGATATTTAACTATAACTAAAATCTGAATTTTATGAGTATAACTCCCCAGATTTTTACATTGTATTTCATTTCTTAATAAGAGCTTTACTGAATTTATGAAATTATTTCAAATCTTATTCTTTCTAATAATCATCTTCATTAATTATTCATTTGCACAGTTTACTGAATTTCACCCGGAACTAGACTGGTATACTATTAAAGGTAAGCACGTTGATGTTCATTATCATGCGGGAACTGAAAGAACGGCCATGACTGTTGCTAAAATTGCGGATGAAGTCTGGGGGCCAATTACGTCTTTATATGATTATGAACCAGATAGAGTTCATTTTGTGATTAAAGATATTGATGATTACTCAAATGGAGCTACATATTTCTTTGATAACAAAATTGAAATATGGACAAGCGCACTTGATTTTGATTTGAGAGGAACACACAACTGGCTGCGTAATGTTATTTCTCATGAATTCACTCATATGGTGCAAATTCAGGCTGCAATGAAATTGTCTCGCACTGTTCCAGCAGTTTATTTTCAATTGCTTAATTACGAAGATGAGCGGCGGCCTGATGTTCTTTATGGATTTCCGAATGTAATAGTTTCGTATCCGATTGCCTCGCTGAATATGCCAGCCTGGTTTGCCGAGGGCACCGCACAGTATATGCGCAAAGATTTTAATTATGATAATTGGGATACACATCGCGATATGATTCTTCGTTGTTATGCACTAAATAACAGAATGCTTACCTGGAATCAAATGGGTGTGTTTGGTAAAACAAGTTTGGGAAATGAATCTGTTTACAATTCCGGCTTTGCTTTAACCAGATATATTTCACAAAAATATGGTGAAGATAAGCTTAGAAAAATAACTAAAGATTTAGGTAAACTAACAAACTTTACTATTGATGATGCTTTTGAAGATATTCTTGGAAAAGACGGCAATCAAGTCTATAACGAGTGGCAGTCTTTCTTAAAAGAAAATTATAAAAAAAGAAGTGAAGCAGTATTATCAAATTTAGTTCAGGGCGATACAATTGCCAAAGAAGGCTTTGGTAACTTTTATCCCGTATTTTCGCCTGATGGGAAAAATGTATTATACATATCAAATAAAACTTCGGATTACTTTGGTCTTGCGGGGATATATCAATATGATCTTAGTACGAAAAAAGAAAAACTTTTAGTCAGCGGAGTCAGATCAAGTATCAGCTACATTCCCGGAACAAATAAAATTGTTTATGCCAAACTGGATGACGATAATCCAAATGATTACAATGTTCATGATCTTTATATTTATGATATAGATAAAGATGATGAAACCCGAATAACATTTGATCTAAGGGCTAATCAGCCTTACGTTTCTCACGACGGTAAAAAAATTGTATTCCTTTTTCAAAAGGACGGTACTACCAATATTGGGACAGTGGACGTTAACGGGAAGAATTTTAAGCAATTAACTTTTTATGCAAACGGGGAACAAGTTTACGATGCCAAATATTCTAACGACGACTCAAATATAGTTTTTGATTTTTCCTATAAAGAAGGCAGAGATATATATGAAATAAATTCTCAAGGCGGAACGCAGGAAAAAGTAATTGCAACTCCAAGTGATGAACGAAATGCTGTTTATGATAAAGATGGAAATATAATTTATGCTTCTGACGAAACAGGAATTTTCAATATCTATTCTTTTAATCCCACCACAAAAGAAAAGAAACAATTATCTAATGTAATTGGCGGCACTTTTATGCCGGATGTCTCCAGTAATGGTAACATTGTATATGCAGGATATACGTCAACTGGATTTAAAATTTTCCAATTGACGAATTCGGAACAGGAAAATGTAAAACCTGGCCATGACTATGTTTGGATCAATGATCCGCCGTTGGATAAGGATCAGCCAAATGGCGATATAAATAAGTATGATATAAGAGCTTTAAGAAATTATGATGATTATGACTTGCCTAAATACGAAGAAAAAAAATATACAGGCGTTTTTTCAAAATTATCTTTCTTTCCTTTAATTAGATTTGACAACTACAATACTTCAAACGGGTTTTTTGAAAAATTAAAGCCAGGTTTGTATGTCGGCTCTTCAGATATGCTTAACCGGTATGATATTTTTGCCGGGGCTTCCATTAATTCAAGACTTGAACGTGATTTATTTTTAAATTTCGATTATCGTGATAAACTTCCACTTTTGTTTAATCTTGGAATAAAACCTGAACTTGGCCTTGAGCTTTATAATATTAGCAGAAAAGCAAATGTTGATGTTTCATTCGGCTCTCACACTGTTAACGGCCATACAGAATATGATTATGTTGTGCCGACTGATGTAACCTACAACTTATTTGAAGTTGATTTTGTAGCAAAACACAGGATATTTAACCGGCTTAATAATCTTGAATTCAGATTTATTTTTTCAAAATACACTGCAACTCTTGACGGCTTTTTGCTGCCGGATAATACACTTTACCCGACAACTAACGACACTTATTTAATAGGAAGAAATTTCCAACTTACATACACATTTAAATATTTACTGCCTTATATAGATGCGGATATCAATCCTATTGGGGCGGAAGTTGAACTTAGATATAATTATGAATCAAATAAATATAATAATGAAGGCAAATACATTGTAGAAGATGGTTTATTAAAACCTGCTTACAACTTATTTGATTTTCACAGACTTGAACTAAACTCAAAATTACATATTCCGCTTTTTGCATCAAACACACTTACTGCTCAGATAAGGGCAGGCGGAATATTCGGTCCAACCGTTCCGGACTTTTTTGATTTTTATTTAGGCGGTTTGGTTGGATTAAAAGCGTATCCATTTTATGCAGTCAGCGGTAATAAAATTGCGTGGTTAAATTTAACATACCGTTTCCCATTGTTTAGAAATATTGATACCAGGATGGGGCATTTATATCTTGACAAGATATTCTTCTCCATTTATGGGGATATTGGGAATGCATGGTATGGCGATACTCCGAAACTTAGTACCTTTAAAAAAGGTGCAGGAGCGGAAATAAGGTTCTCACTTAATTCATTTTACTTATTTCCAACAGATATATTTTTCAATGCGTCATATGGGTTTGATAAATTTACCAGGGAAATTAACGATAAAACAGTTACCTATGGAAAAGAATTCCGTTTCTATGGCGGAATATTATTCGGGTTTGATTTTTAAAATAGCTTAAAACGATTTTTTATTAAAAATATTTACAGACAGAATAATTCTCATTAATATTTTTAACTCTTAATAAAAGATATAAGAGGCAAAACATGAAATTTAAAATATTTTTTCTTTTAACTTATATTATGGGTGGATTAGCATTTTCACAAGAGACCCCAAATCAACAAATGTTATTTACTGGTAATTTGAGTTCAGATTCAAAAATTTTCAATCAGCAGATCCAGCCTTCGCAGAAAATTATGCCTAACTTGTTTGTAGAGAATAATAAAAAATCGCCTTTTCTTGCAGGCCTTTTTTCATTGGTTGTTCCGGGGTCAGGTGAATTGTATGCCAAGAGTTATTTGAAAGCCGGAATCTTTGTAGCGGTTGAAGCTGCATTAATTACAGTCGGGATTATCTACAATAAAAAAGGCGACAACCAAACCAATATTTTCCAAAATTATGCTGATAAAAATTGGAGTGTAGTTAAATACGCAACCTGGATGGTTGATCACAAGGAATTTTTAGGGCTTCCGCCTGAACTGACTTACAGTGATATTATTATAAATTCTGATAAAAATCTGCCTCCCTGGAAACAAGTAGATTTCAGTAAATTAAATTATTACGAAACTCAGGTTACCGGAGGTTCTGGGTTTACACATAGGTTGCCTGGTCATGGTGAACAGCAATATTACGAGTTAATTGGTAAGTATCATCAGTATAATCCAGGCTGGGACGATTATGATTCGCAAAGCTTAGATATTAAAACACTGACTTCAAATTTTCGTTATTATTCAATTATGAGAGGGGATGCTAACGATCTTTACAACATTTCTACGAAAGCTGTGGTGGGAATTTATATTAATCATATCCTCAGCGCTTTTGATGCGGCATGGACAACTACTGTTTACAACAAAGAAATTGCTATGCAGTTAAGAGTTAAACAGTATAATATGGTGGATCATATTGATTTCATACCAACTGTTAATTTTAAAATAGGCTTATAAATTTAATTTTTATCCCATTCAACGTATCAAATAACTGATACTCTTATTTAATCGAACTTATCATACTTATCATACTTACATCCGTTTCCAAATGTAATTCGAATCTCTATATTCTGAATTTGCCTAACGAATTTCTTAAAATCTCATTAACGCTAATAATAATATGATAGCTAATCCTTGTATAAGAATTTAGAATTATTTAATTTTCGAACAATTTTTAAAAATGTTCTATTATCATTCCGTAAATTGATTTAATTAAGGAGAATATTGACCGCGATTCAAGCAGGAAAGAAAGAAGAAAAAAAAGAAAAAATTGTTGAAGCAGCCAGAAAAGTTTTTTCTAAATATGGCTACAATAAAACAACTTTGGATGATATAGGAAATATTGTCGGGATGAGGAAAAATTCACTCTACCATTATTTCAGCAGTAAGGAAGAAATATTTTCATTCATTATAAATTGCGAAGCCGATTTGTATTTCAAATATATATATGAGGAAATAGCCAAATACAAAAGTGCAAAAGATGAAATTAAAATACTTATAGAAAACGGAATTAAATTCGGCAGAAAAAGATTAAACTTGTATAACGCTACGGTTGCAGCCAGAATGGAAATATTTCATTTAGTTGAAAATTTTCATAAGCAATTTGTTAATAAGCAATATGAAATTGTTAGGAAATTATTAAGAGAAGGCATAAAGAATAAAGAGTTTGTTAAACATAATAGCAATAAGCTTGCTGAGGATTTGGTTGACATGGTTAATTCCATTGAAGAGCATATTTATATCTCAAGCGGAGCTAAATACTTTAAAGAAATTAATTTTAGAGATGTTGACAGGAAAATTTCTAATTTATTAGACTTAATTTTAACCGGGCTTACATTAAAATCTGATTAAAGAATTAATTCAGGGAAGCATAATGAATAAAAGATTAGTTATGAAATTATCACAAATTATTCTCATACTTTTAATATTTATTTTAAGCAGTATTAATATTTATTCACAGCCTTCAACAAATGACGATGAAATAATTGTTTTAACTTTAGAAAAAGCTGTGAATATTGCTTTGGAAAAGAATTACGATGTTCAAATAGCGAATTACAATTTGATGAACGCCGAAGCACAAATAACGGAAGCTTATGCAGGCGCATGGCCTAAATTAAATTTTTCGGGAACATACAGTCGCAATTTAAAATTACCGGTATTATTTCTTCCTCCAAATACGCCCTTTAATCCAAGTTCGTCTACTGAAACATTTTCATTGGGCGCAAATAATAGTTACAACGTTGGACTTTCTCTTTCGCAAACTATTTATGATCCAAGATTAGGAACTGCGATTACAATTGCTAGACAGTATTCAAAATATTCGCAATTAAATAATCAATCAACTGAAGACGAGGTTCGCGCCCAAGTTAAGCAGGCATTTTATGGAGCGTTGCTTTCTAAAAAATTAATTGAAGTAAATGAAGAAGGTTATAAGGTTGCGAAAGCAAATAGAGAAAATACAAGTGCATTGTACAAGCAGGGAGTAGCTTCAGAATATGATTATCTGCGTTCTGAAGTTCAGCTTGCTAATGTTGAGCCGGCATTAATTGAAGCAAAAAATAATTTTGAAATGTCTAAAAATAATTTGAAAAATTTATTATCTATTGACTTAAATAAGAAGATCGAAATTCAGGGTGAATTAAAAGTTGAAAAAATTCCAATTGAAGAATTGCAAAACTCAGATGAAATACTTCCTCAAAAAAACCCTATTCTGCAAAGTCTTAATATTCAAAAATCCATGTTAGAAGAAAATATCAGTATTGAAAAAGCAGCCTATTTACCAACGTTAAAAGCTTTCGGAAATTATGCATGGCAAACAGAAGACAATACTTTTAAGTTTAAAAATTACAATTGGGCAAATACAATTTCCGTTGGCCTTCAGTTAACTTATAATTTGTTTGATGGGTTTCAAAGAAAGGCAAAAGTTGAGCAGGCAGAAATTAGTGTGAAAACTATAGAAGCATCAAAAAATAAAACCGAAGAAGGATTAAAAATCGGTTTGCTGCAGGCAAAGCTTAAAATGAATGAGGCTTTGGATAGAATTGATGCTCAAAAGAAAAGCGTAGATCAGGCTGAGAAAGCTTTGAGAATTGCAGAAACTAGGTATAAAAGTGGTGTAGGAACTCAATTAGAAATTTTGGATACGCAAAATTCTTTATCACAAACCAGGATTAATTACGAGAAAGCGATTTATGATTTCTTAATTGCAAAAACTAATTGGGAAAAGCTTTTAGGTATTTCAAATTAAAATGAAATTAAAAATTAGAGGAGAATTAAAATTGATGTCTAAGTTTAAATTAACAATTGCGGGTTTGCTGAATTTATCCTTTTTTATTTTTCTGATTTGTGCGAACGGCTGCGGCAGCAAGACTGCAGATAAGAAAGATACAAAATTAGAAGTAAAGCCTGTCCCGGTAAATGTTGTTGTAGTCAAAAAAGGCTCAATCTCACAAGAAAAAACTTTTTCCGGTACGCTTGAGGGAATTGAACAAGCCTCAATTATTGCAAAAATCTCTGAAAGAATTACAGATATAAAATACAATGTCAATGACAATGTGAAAAAAGGTGATGTGATTTTTGAGCTTGATAAATCGGGCCCGACTTCTAACTATCTACAAACTCAAGCAGGCTTTATTAATGCACAAAAAGATTATGAAAGAATGAAAGCATTAATAGATGAGGGAGCGGTTTCCCAGCAAAGAGTTGACCAGGCTAAAACGGCATACGATGTCGCCAAAGCAAATTTTGATGCATCTAAAAGTACAGTTGAATTAACTACCCCAATCAACGGGACTGTAACGGACATAAAATATAACGTTGGTGATTGGGTCACTCCAGGCAGCGAACTTGGAATTGTTGCCAATACAAGTGAAATGGTAATTAAGTTTTATGTCAGTGAAGTTGAAGTGCGGAAAATAAAAATGGGGGAACATGTTAAAATTTTCTCTGAATTTGATAAAAAAAATTCCGTTGAAGGTAAAATAAATGAAATATCCAGATCAGCTTCTTCGGATGCGCGGGCATTCCAGGTAAAAGCCAAATTTAATAATTCAAAAAATTTGTGGTTCAAGCCGGGAATGTTTGTAAGCGTAGATGTAGTTTTAAATTCTATGAACGATGTATTGATCATCCCGACGCCTTCAATAACTTTTAATAATAATAAAAACATTGTTTATCGTATTAAAAATGGTCAGGCGTTTCCAGTTGAAATTAAAATAGGTGTTTCAAATCAAAATAATACTGAAGTGGTAGACGGATTAAATGAAGGTGATACAATTGTTACTATGGGAATGAATAATCTTCAGGATAGCTCAAAAGTATCAATTGTTAGATAAAAATTTGTATTGAAATAAAAATAGGGTGTGAATAAATGAAATTAGCAGATGTTTCCATACAACGGCCCGTCTTTACAACAATGATTGTCGTTGCAATTCTTGTTTTAGGGTTGTTCTCTTTTATAAAATTAAATGTAGATCAATATCCAAACGTTGATATTCCATTTGTTGTAATAACCACTGTGCTGCCTGGTGCAGGTCCTGAACAAGTTGAATCAGACGTAACAAAAGTAATTGAAGACGCCGTTAACCCGGTGGAAGGTGTGGATCATATTTCATCTACTTCGCAGGAAGGTGTTTCAATAGTCATAATTCAGTTTAAATTGGAGATTGATGGAAAGACAGCGTCACAGGATGTCAGGGAAAAAGTTGCTGCCGTAAGATCCGAATTGCCTGAGGATGTTGAAGATCCTGTTATTCAAAGATACGATCCGGCAAGCCTGCCAATATTAACACTTACTGTATCCGGTGAAAGATCTGAAAAAGAAATTACACAATACACAAAAGATGTAATTAAAAAGAGAATAGAAAACATTCCAGGTATAGGCTCGGTTGATTTAGTAGGCGGCGCTGAAAGAGAAATTTTAATTGATGTTGATGCAGATAGATTAAAAGCATACAATTTATCAATCCAGCAAGTTATTCAAGCCGTTGGTGCAGCCAATGTTGAAATTCCAGGTGGAAATCTTAATCAAGGTGACAGGCAGTTAATTCTTAGAACCACAGGCAAATTAACTAAGGTTAGTGATTTTGATAATATTGTTATCTCAACACCAAGAGGACAGTTGGTTTATTTGTCCGATATTGCTACTGTTAATGATTCGACTGTGGAGAAAACGAGTTTAACGAGGTTAAATGGTAAAACAGCCGTTGGTCTTGATGTAAAAAAACAATCGGGAAGCAACACAGTTAATGTAGCTGATGCCGTAAAGAAACAATTGCCCATTTTGCAGAAAGAACTTCCAGCAGATATTCACATTACAGTTGCACGTGATAATAGTGTGTTTATTAAAAGCTCCATTAATGATGTTTTATTCGATCTTATATACGGTGCCATATTAGCTGTGCTGGTAATATTCCTTTTCCTCGCAAACCTGCGTGCTACAATTATAAGTGCTTTTGCTTTACCTACTTCAATCATAGGCAGCTTTTTGTTGATGTATGCATTCGGTTTTACTTTAAATGTAATGACTTTGCTGGCGTTGTCTTTAGCTGTGGGATTATTAATTGATGATGCCATAGTTGTAATTGAAAACATTTACCGTCACATGGATGAAGGCGAGACTCCTCTTGAAGCTGCTAAATCAGCAAGCGATGAAATTGGATTAGCTGTTATGGCGGTTACATTTACTTTAGTGGCAGTATTTGTTCCGGTTGCTTTCATGCCTGGTATAGTAGGAAGATTCTTTTTTGAATTTGGAATAACAGTTACGGTCGCAGTTTTAATTTCATTATTTATTGCTTTCAGCTTAACGCCTATGCTTTCATCAAAATGGTTAAAATCTAGTGATGAAGCATTGTCAAAAGAAGGTAACATTATAGAAAGGGCATTATATTATTTTAATCACTTTTTTGATTGGCTTAGTAAGAAATATATAAGTGCATTGCGATGGTCCATAAATCATAGAGCGGTTGTTGTTTTTACAGCTATCTTTATTTTTGCACTGAGCTTTTATTTGATGAAATTTTTAGGTTCAGAATTCTTTCCGCAGCAAGATCAAGGTGAATTCACAATAACAATTAATGCAGCACCTGGCAGTTCCTTGGAGCAGACAAGCAAAATTGCAAAAGAGATTGAAGAAAAAGTTCAACGGAAAAAGGGCGTTGTTAATGTTTTAACAACAATCGGCTCCGGGAATAACCCCGTTAATAAAGGAAGTATTTTAGTTAAGATGGTAAGTAAAAACGATCGTGATTATTCTGTAAATCAATTTATGAATGATTTAAGAAACAGCACCCATATTGCCGGTGCAAATATCAGCTACGGAGTTCCAGGCGGACCTGGCGGACAGGAAAAACCTGTAGTATTTAGTATTAGGGGTGAAGATATCAATCGTCTTAAAAATATTGCAAATAAAGTTGAAACAATTCTTCAAACAACACCAGGCGCCGTCGATGTGGAAAGCAGCTTAGAAACTTCTAAACCTGAAGTGAGGATTGTGACTGTTAGACAAAAAGCATCTGAGTTAGGAATTAATCCCGGACTCATAGCCACTACAGTTCGCTCAATGGTTGATGGCTACAAAACAACCAAGTACCAGGAAGGGAATGAACAATATGACGTAAGAGTAAGGCTTAAACAAAAAGATAGAACGACAATTCAGGATATATCCAATATTTCAATAAAGGGTACAAAAAAAGATAAGAAGGGAAATTCTATTTTGGTTCCACTAAGCGATGTCGCTTTTATTTCCCAAGGAGTTGGCCCTTCAAAAATAAATCGTTATGATAGACAGAGAGAAATTAGAATTGATGCAGATTTATCCGGTAACTTATTAGGGGAGGTTGTTGCCGCCGCACAAAAACGAATTAATGGACTCGATATTCCTACTGGTTATAGTGTGAAAGTATCAGGCAGTGCAGAAATACAGTCTGAATCATTTATAAATATTTTTCTTTCTTTAGCACTTGCTATCATTTTCGTTTATATCGTATTAGCATCTCAATTTGAAAGTTTCTTACATCCGTTCTCAATCATGCTTGCTCTTCCGATGTCAATCATTGGAGCCGTACTTGCTTTGATTGTACTCAAAGGATCACTTTCAATTATGTCATTGATTGGCATCATAATGCTGATGGGATTAGTAACTAAGAATGGAATTCTGCTTGTAGATTATATTAATATTCAGCGTGGCAGGGGATTATCACGTCCTGATGCAATTTTAAAAGCCGGGCCAACAAGATTAAGGCCGATTTTGATGACAACTTTTGCAATGATATTCGGAATGATACCGGTTGCTTTTTCTTTAGGTGAAGGGTCCGAATTTAGATCACCTATGGGGCAAGCTGTAATTGGAGGTTTGATTACATCCACATTTTTAACTTTATTTATTGTGCCGGTTGTTTATTCATTATTCGATGATGTTTCATTGCGTTTTCAAAAATCTTCTGACAAAAGAAAAGATAGAAAAATTTTAAAGAATAAACCACAAGGGGATAAAAAATGAAAATTGCTTTTTTAGTTTATCATGATGTTATTGATGACAGAGTAATTAAAATTCTGGATGAATTAAAAATTGATGGTTATACAAAATGGGAACAAGTGGTTGGCAAATTTCAAGGTTCTCAAGGTCATTTGGGAACAAGAATATTTCCCGGTCATAACAGCGTAAGACTGATTCCTTTTAGAGATGAAGAAGTTCTTCAAAAATTAATTGATGAATTGCAGGATTTTAATAAATCGGCAGTTAAAAAAGATGATGAAATAAGGCTGTATCTTTTACCTCTTGAAAAGATAGTATAATCATTCGAATAATTGATATTAATAGCTTATTTTTAAAAGCGATACATTCATACTTTTGATTGTATCGCTTTTTCACATCAGCTAAACTAAAGAAAAACATTTTTATGAAATTACCGATAGTTGTGATTGTTGGAAGGCCTAATGTTGGAAAATCAACTTTATTTAATCGTATTGTCGGGAAAAGAGATGCTATAGTTAACGATCAAAGTGGTGTTACACGAGATCGAAATTATGGTGAAGCCGATTGGGCCGGCAGAAACTTTCAATTGATTGATACCGGAGGCTTTGTTCCCCGTTCAGAAGACCTTTTTGAGAAAGCGATTAAAGAACAGATTGATATTGCCATTTCCGAAGCCGATTCAATTTTATTTGTCGTTGATGTTCGTGATGGTGTAAATCCGATAGACATTGAGATTGCTAATATTCTTCGTTCATCACATAAAGATTTTTTTCTGCTGGTTAATAAAGTTGATTCTGAAAATTTTGAAGCAATGGCTTCAGAATTTTATAGTTTGGGAGTAGAAAAACTATACAGCATTTCAGCTTTAGCTGGAAGAAATATTGGCGATTTACTCGATGAAGTTACAGAAAAATTCCCGGTTCAAATTGAAGAAAATTCTGATCCGAGACTAAAAATTGCTATTGTGGGAAGACCAAATTCAGGCAAGTCCTCTTTAACAAATTCCTTGCTTGGGCATGACAGAAGTATCGTAACAGAAATTCCTGGAACAACGCGTGACAGCATCGATTCAATTTTAAAGTTTTATGGCAGAGAGATTATTTTGATTGATACAGCTGGTCTAAGGAAGAAAAAAAGAGTTGATGAAAGTATTGAGTTTTATTCAACAATAAGAACTTTAAAGTCAATTGGTGAGTGTGATGTTGCCATTGTAATGCTTGATGCAAAATTCGGATTAGAAAATCAGGATCAAAAAATTATTGATGAAGCAGTGCGATGGAGAAAAGCTATTATAATCGCAGTTAATAAATGGGATCTGGTTGAAAAAGAAACAAATACCTCAAAATCGTTTGAAGATAAAATTAAAGATAAATTGGGCATGCAAGGTTATATCCCAATCATCTTCATTTCAGCGCTAACAAAACAGAGAATCTTTAAACTAGTGGAAAGAACAATTCAGCTTGATGAAGAGAGAAAAAAGAAAATTCCTACTAGCGAATTAAATGATATTATTTTGGAAGAAATAAAAAAGAATCCGCCGCCTTCAACGCAAACCGGAAAAGAGGTTAAAATAAAATATATAACTCAGGTTGGCGACCATTATCCGGTTTTTCTTTTCTTCACTAATTATCCTAAAAATGTACCCGATCATTACAAGAGATTTTTAGAAAATCAAATTAGGAAACATTTCGGATTTGCTGGCGTGCCTTTTACTTTAAGCTTTAAGAGCAAATGATTAGGCCAAAGAAAATATTGATTATTGGAGGGAATGCCGCTGGACCAGCCGCAGCTGCTAAAGCAAAAAGGGTTAATCCCGAAGCTGATGTTTCAATGTTTGAAGCGGGTGAATTTATTTCAACCGGAACCTGCGAACTCCCTTATGTTTTATCCGGCGATATTCAAAGCTATAAAGAATTAATTTTTTTTGATGAAGAATCATTTAAAAAGGAAAAGGGAGTTAATGTTTTAACCAAACATTTTGTAGAAAACTTAAACCTAAAAGAAAAATTTATAACAGCAAAAAACCTGAAGTTTAATGCAGTGCGAAAATATGAATATGATTCTCTTGTGCTTGCAACGGGTTCAGTATGTAAAATCCCCATTCAATTTAAAGGAAGTTATAAAAATGTATTTACCTTAAAAAACATATATGATTTTATTAATATCCAAAACTTTCTGGACAATAATAAAGTTGAAAATATTCTAATTATTGGTGCTGGCTATATTGGCCTGGAAGCTGCAGATGCTTTAAAGAAAAGAAATTATGAAATAACAATCCTTGAAAAAGAATCGCTTCCTCTTCCTTCTTCAGAAACTGAAATACAAAAAAAGATACTTGAAATAATTGAGAAAAATAATTTACATTTTCTGGGTGGATATGAAGAATATAAAATTATTACCGAAAATGATTATGTGAAGAAAATAAATGTTGATGGAAGATTAATTGAGACCGACTTAATTATTATTGCATCCGGCTTTTCTCCAAATAATTTACTTGCAAAAAGTAGTAAAATAAAATTAGGAGAATATGGAGGAATTCAAGTTGACAGATTATTGATGACCTCTGAAAATAATATATTTGCTGCGGGAGACTGTGTTGAAGCATTAAATTTAATTACTAACAAACCTTTCTATTTCCCGATTGCAACGATAGCACGAGATTACGGACATATAGCAGGAGCTAATGCCGCGGGAGAGTATAATCGCGTGGAGCCCATTGTAAAAAATATTGCTTTTAAAGTATTCGATAGATTTAATGTTGAAGTTGGGCTTTCAACAAACGAGGCAAAACAATATAAATATAATTTTAGCGAAGTAAGCAGCACTGTTCCCAACTTAGTAAAAGTAATGCCGGAGAGCTCTGAAGTTTATGGAAAAATAATTTATGAATCTTCTTCAAAGAAAATTTTAGGTGCTTCATTCTTCGGGGGAAAAGAAGTATCAGGTTACGGTGATTTAATTTCAGCTATTATCAAATCCGGTCAAACTGTTGAAATGCTTGGGACTATTAATTACAATTACACACCGCCGCTTTCTCCGTTCATTAATCTGTTATCGGTATTAGGGAGAAAGATTAAGTAATTCATGGAGATTATATGAAAACAAAGTATAAGAATTTTTTTCTAATTGACCATCCACTTGTAAAAAGAGATATATCTTTATTAAGAGATTATTCCTCTGAAGCTGTAATTTTTAGGAGTGCAATAAAAAGAATATCAACTGTACTTGCAGTTGAAGTGAGTAAAAATTTTAATTTGAAACCTTATGAAGTAAAAACCCCTCTCGAAAAAACAGAAGGATTTAAGCTAAATCAGGAGATAGTTTTGGTGCCGGTTTTAAGAGCAGGATTAGGAATGGTTTCTGGTTTTGTTGATGTAATTCCGGATTTAAAATTAGGACACATAGGTATTCAAAGAAATGAAGAAACATTACAGCCTGAAGTTTATTATTTTAAAACTCCAAAACACATTGGTTCTTCTAAGGTTATTTTGGTTGATCCGATGCTTGCTACTGGAGGAAGTGCAAGTCAAGCTTTATCTCATCTAAAAAATAATGGGGCAATGGATTTAATTTTTGTTTGCCTTGTTGCAGCGCCGACCGGGATTAAAAAAATTGAAAAAGATCATAAAGATGTTAAAATAATTGGAGCCGCTTTGGATAGGGAATTGAATGGAAAAGGATATATTCTCCCTGGCCTTGGTGATGCCGGAGATAGAACATTTGGGACGCTTTAAGATTGTTTTATTTTTATTAATATCCTTGAATATCTATGGACAGACTTACCCTGTAAAAAAAGTTGACTGGCTGCTTCGAAAGGGAATTGATAATATTATCAATCAAAAATATGCAGAAGCAGAAACTACATTTACTCAACTTTCAACTCAATATAAAAATATTCCTTTGGGGAACATATACTTGGCAGCTGCTGAAATTGCCAAATCATTTGATTATACTGAGGATTTTGATGAAGCTCAAATTGAAACTAATCTTGATAAAGCGGAGGATATAGCCAATAGCTTAATTGATAAAGATGATTATAACGTTTGGAATATTTATTTTTTGGCATTAACTCAGGGCTACAGAGCATACTATAATGCATTAAAGGAAAATTGGCTTTCAGCTTTTGATAATGGATTCAATTCTGTTTCCAATTTTGAAAAATGTTTAGATATTGATTCAACTTTTTTTGAAGCGTACGCTGCTTTGGGAACGTATATTTACTGGAAAAGTAGAAAGACAGAATCATTAGATTGGCTGCCCTTTATTGATGATAAAAAGCAAGTGGGTATAAACTATTTAATAAAAGCTGTAAATAAATCTTCTTACAATTCATACCTTGCTGTAAATTCACTTCAATGGATATACATTGATCAGAAAGAATATAAAAAAGCTATTGTTTTGTCCGATTCAATTATTGCAAAATATCCGCATAGCAGATTCTTCAAATGGGGTTTGGCAAGGTCTTATGAGGATGTAGATAAAAGTAAATCCATAAGTATTTACAATGAAATTTTAAATTCTTATAATAATCTCAGCAATATCAATGAAATTAATAAAATCACTTTAAAACATTTAATCGCCCAACAATATGACCAAATTGGAGAAGTAGGAAGTGCACTTAAACTTTGTACTGAAATATTAAATACAAAACTTGATG
>CAZRMA010000010.1:21615-26772 GCA_964600655.1 uncultured Ignavibacteriaceae bacterium | reverse complement strand
TTTGTCCTCCGTCTTCCGAAAGAAGAACAGTGAATCCTAATAAATAAATTTTGTTGTCATTACGAGGATCAATTCTTATTTCGGAAAAGTAATAGCCGTAAGTATAAAACATATCATTAATGTAATCTTTGTTCGTTTTATTCCAGCTTATTCCACCGTCAGTTGATTTATATACTTCAGCACCTATAACGGGTGTATCAAATAAATTTTCATTTGCATCTTCTGTGTAATCAGCTAAATCAGACGGCTTGACTTTATCATCTTTGACCAACTCAATAATTTTCTTTGCAGTGTATTTTTCAGGGAAATTTTTTTCATCCAAATAATCATTTATTAAATCTTCATCGAGCTTAAGAAAATCTTCCTTGCTCATATCTTTAAGCTTCTGCTCTGTTAAGTCCTTTTTCTCCTTTTCTTCTTTCTTGCGATGAAATTGATTATCAACTACTGCATAAATTATCTGCGGGTTTTGATTTGATACTGCCAATCCAATTCTTCCCACGCCTTCTCCTGTGGGAAACCCGCTTTCTTTAGTTGTAACTAATTTCCAGGTTTCTCCGGCATCTTCAGATTTATAAATTCCCGAAGTGCTTCCGGATTCTTCAAAGTTCCATGCACGCCTTGTTCGATACCAAAAAGCTGCATAAAGTATGTTTGAATTTTTTGGATCAATAATTAAATCAATTGCGCCTGTGTTGTCATCCACGAATAATTTTTGATTCCAGGTTTTTCCGCCGTCAGTTGTTTTGTAAATTCCTCTTTCTTCATTTGGCGAATACAGATGTCCGAGAGCAGCCACCCAAACAGTATTCGGGTCATCGGGACTGATAATTATTCTTCCAATGTGCTGTGTCTCTGAAAGGCCCATATTCTGCCAAGTTTTCCCGGTATCAATACTTTTATAAATTCCAGTGCCTGCATAAGATGAACGGCTTGAATTATTTTCACCGGTTCCAACCCAGATAGTTTCATTGTGTTTCCAATCGACTGCGATGTCCCCGATTGTTATTGAGGCTTGATTATCAAACAGCGGAGTAAACGATTGCCCGTTGTTTGTAGTTTTCCATAATCCGCCTGATGCATAAGCAACATAAAATATTGTCGGGTCGAAAGGGGAGACGTCAATATCATCAACTCTTCCGCTCATTATGGTTGGGCCGATTGAAGTGAACTTTACATTTTTTACAAGTGAGTTCTCATTGAGCAGTAATTTCTGTTTATATGCTTCTAATCTTTTTTCAGCAGGCGTGGCGGGAATTGGATTTTTACCGGGTGTTTCTTTAGGAATTTGTTTATCAGTTTGTCCGTTTGCGGCAATTGCAAAAATTAGAAAAATAATTAAAGCATAAATTTTTTTCATTAAGATCTAATCCTTTTAATTATTTCATCAAGCATTAGTTTTGTTTTTTTATTAACATCTGCATTTATGTTTTCACACTTTGTTAATAATTCATTTGCAGTTTCTTTATCAGATAAAGAAGTGCAATTAATTAGAACATTTAAAAAAGCTCCTTGTGATGCAGTTGAAGTTAATGATATTGCTACGCCGGCATCTGATAATGAATTTTGATTTCCTTTGTTTGCAACATTTCCTAAATAAGGCAGGAGTTTGCTGCATTTAATTACAACTTCTGATGGTACCAGCGCTGCATGGTAAGTTGCTTTTTCAATCGCTTCTTTTCGCAAAGATTTTTGCTCGTCTGTTTCTTTGGGAAGCTTAAAAGCATTCATCACTTGATTGAATGCTTCATTGTCTTTTGATGCAAGAGAAACAAATTCTTTCTGCAATGATTCTAATTGTACTTTTACTGCACTCATTTCCTTTTCGACTTCCACATATTTTTTTTTGCCGATGGTAAGATTGCAAACCATAGTTCCCAAACTTGAAGCCAAAACTCCGCATAAAGCAGCAACATTCCCACCACCTGGAGTTGGTGCATTAGAAGAAAGTTCGTCTAAATAATTTTGTAATGTTTTTGTTAATTCCATTTTTGACCTTTGATTTTAAACTTTTGAATTATTTACACCATATAATCAATAATCTTGTCTTCCTTTTTAAAAGGATGAAGATCGCTTAACCCAAGCTTTTCAATTGCAAGATCAACCAATTCGCTTTCGTTCAAATTATTATTTTGTGTATAAAATTTCCCGGCTTGAAGCATTGCTTCGAGAGGAATCAAACCAACAACTTCGCTTCCCGTAACTTCTATTCCTAAACGCTGGGCTTCTTTTTTCACTTCTTCAAAAGCAACATGAACCGGAGTAACATTGTAGTTTGTGAGATTCATCGATACCTGTGTTATATTATATTTTTCAAGCAGCACGCCCATTCCTTTGACTTGCTTTAATCTTCCAGGCTCTTTTACAGTTTTCCCGTCTACTTTAATTATGCTGCCATTGGCATCCCGCTTTGCTCTACCTGATTCACGTAAAATTTCGCCAATCTCTTTTGCATATTTTACATCATCAGATTTTATATTAACGTTATAAGCGATAAGAAAAAGTCTGGCGCCTGTAACTATTGATCCTAACTTTGCATTGAATTCATTTGTTCCGAAGTCTGGCTGCCAATTGGGATCTTTTAATTTTTCCTGCAAGCCTTCGTATTCTCCTTTGCGGATAATTGATAAATTTTGCCTATCGGGTTTTCTCGCAGCGTTTTCATATAAGTAAACCGGAACATTTAATTCTTTTGAAATTCTGTCTGCATAAGATTCTGATATTTTAACACATTCATCCATAGTAACATTTTTGACAGGCACAAATGGAACTACATCTATTGCACCCATACGCGGATGTTCGCCTTTTTGATTTCTCATATCAATTTCATTTGCTGCTGTTTTACTTAGTGCCACAGCGCCTTCTATTATACCGTTTTCATCACCGGCAATTGTTACTACAACACGGTTGTAATCCGCATCAGGTTCGAGTGAAAGCAGCTTGCAGTTTGAAATATTTTTTAATGAGTCTTTCATCTTTTGAAAGGTGGCTTCATTCCTTCCTTCACTGAAGTTTGGAACGCATTCAATTATTTTCATCAATACCCCGGGATATTTTTAGGATTAAAATTTATTATTGATTAAAAAATAAGAAAATATTTATGAAGAAGGGACTGAGGAGGAAGTTTTAGTATAGGAATTGATTTTATTTTGAATAGCACTTAATGGAAAAAAAGAAATAATACGCAGATGACGCTGATTAAACTGATTTTCGCAGATTTTTTATTAAAGAAAAATTATCTAATGGGGGACTTCAAAAATTCTAACTTAAAAATTTAAATGAAGCTCTCAAAACAATTCCTATAAATATTGCAATTGAAAAGCTTATTAGTGTTCCAATAAGAATATATTCAACTCTTTTTTGTTCGTCGCTGCTTTTTATTTCGCCAAACCGGAAAATAGACTTAGCTGCAATTAGAAAGCCGATTGCTCCAAATTGGTTTAAAATGATAAATGTAAGTATCAAAACTCTTTCAATTATTCCTATCCACTTGCCAGCATCTTTCAAGCTGTCATTGGAACCATTAATGTCTTTCATCCACCTTGAAGTAAATTTGTTAATTAATACTGATGAAGGTAAAGTAACTATTAAATAAGCTATGATATACAGCCACAGTTTTGCTTCGTTAAATAAGGAAGTTAGATTTTTTGTTAAAGTCGAATACTGAGTAGTATATACCAGCCAAAAGGCGAAGATTATTAAAACGTGCAGGGACTGGTCTATAATAAAAATTGTCGTAGTATCTTTTTTGATGTAAGATTTGCCAAGGTCTATTAAATAATGTGAAATTGTTATTATCAGTACGCCCCAGACAAGTGAGAAAGATCCGGCAGCTAAAAAAGTTAATATCAAAATAATGAAAGTATGAAGATATAGGTACTTTGAATTTATCTTCCGTTCCGCTCTTTCTTTCACCCAATCGTTCGGCTGGAAAATAAAATCGGCAATAAAATGTGCCGTTAATAATCTTAGAAGTAAATCTAAATTCATAATTTTAAAGCTAATAGATTTTCAAATCTTTTAATAAATAATTCTATGCTTTTTATGTTAGCGCTTATAATTCTTTTCCTAACTGCGGGCTGTGAAATTTTAAGTTTTTTCGCTATTACTTGCTGTGTTTCGTTTTTTAATAATTTCAGGTAAACTGCTTCCGCCTGTTCCATTGTCCATTTATTTATGATTGTATCAATAAAATAACATTCAACTTCTAACTCAGCATTTACATCATGCCAGGGAGTTTTTATTTTTAAGTTCTGCATATCTTTAGTAATTTCATCAAGAAGTTTCCCGGAGAAATTAAATGCTTCTCCATCCGATTCTATAATTTTATCGGCATTAAATCCTATCTTTCCTATTCCTATAGCAATTCTTGCGTCTAATTTATTTTCAACAGATTTGGTTTTTGATTCATTGAGTGCAAGACTTTTTAGCTTTGCCCTTATTAATATGCTTATCAATAATGCCTTCCCGGATTGTTTGACCACAGATTGAAAGCTGTCGCCTCTGAAAATTTCAAATGGTTTTTCAGCTGTTCCCGGTAATTCAAGTGTTATTTCTTTAAAGGTTTTTTTCAGGGCGGATAATAATTGTTTCCTTTTATTCTTTACCGCAGATGAACCTATAATGTCACCTGTTATAACAGAATAATTCGCCGCTGTTTTTTTAGCTATTTTTTTCAATTCTGGTGCTATTAATGTTCTTCAAACTTGTTGGACATAATATAACCATATAGGGTTATAATTGTCAAATATAACCATATAGGGTTATAATTACGATTTATAACCGTTAATGGTTATAATGGTTAGTAATAATTAAATCGGGCTGGATTTAATTGATGATGTTTTAGCGTCACATTATTCCTTCCTTCACTGAAGCTTGGAACGCATTCAATTATTTTCATCAATACCCCAGAAGTTTTTAAGAATAAATATTTTTTTTGATTAAAAAATATAAAAATATTTATGAAGAGGAGGAAGGGGATAGAAATATAAAAAATTATAAGCTTGCCTCTAAAAAATTCCACATTATCATTGCAGCCAAGCGGCTTGTCCTGCCGTCGATATCATGCGCGGGATTTACTTCGGAGATTTCAAATATTTTTGTGCGGGATTCTTTTCCTGCCACAGCGGCAATACTTAAAGCATCTTCAGCAGAAAA
>CAZRMA010000010.1:0-21515 GCA_964600655.1 uncultured Ignavibacteriaceae bacterium | reverse complement strand
TGTTTCGCTGTTCGTCAGGCTTTACAACAAGGTCGCTATTAATATTAAAAGCTAAAATATTTTTATCTGTTTTTGAAAGCGCTCTACAATCCGGGTAAGAAATATCATTCCCGCCGCCAAGGATTATTAATTTTTTATTTTCATAGAGTAATTGGAAGACAATCTCTTCAAGCGAGCCATGAGTTTCTTCAAGTGAATTATTAATATTTATATTTCCAAGATCAAAAATATTTTTTGAATTAATTTTTTCCGAAACAGCTAATTTATAAAATTGTGCTCTTATATTATCCGGTGCGTCCTTGGCGCCTTTTCTTCCTTTATTTCTTTGAACCCCTTCATCTTGCGGGATGCCAAGAATTACAATTTGTGAACTTTCATAATCCTGTTCATCTCTTTTAATCATTTCTCCTAATCGAACATCGTTCTTGTCGTTTTTCTGAAAAAACAAAAGTTCGTTTGGTCGGGTGGTTTGATCGAATAAATCCATTTTTTATTAGAGTGATTTGTGTAAAGGTGTAATATTAAAAATTTATATTATTATTTTTATTCAATTTGATATTTGAAAACCGCTTCAGAAAAACTTTCCGTAGCATTATTAAAAGTTCTCTCTATAAAATTAACAAAATTATTTTTATCAACCGTGATTACGGTCGAACATCTTGTACCATATTCCTGAGTCTTAATAAATATTGATGAAATTATTTTTTCTCTTTCCTCATCAAGTCCTGTGTCCGGCAGTTGATCATCAGGCGATAATGATGTATCAAAAAGAAGTGCAAAAATATCATCTATTGAAAAATCTTTTTTATTTATTACCTGTTCGAAATCATTTTTACTTTTAACCACTTTAAACCAGGGAGTATCCAGTAAATGGTTACTTAATCCATGAATACCGTTTTCAATTTTTTGAAAGGCATTGCTGTAATTAGAAAAATAGAGAAGTCTGTCAACATTACCATATAGCAAATTAAACCCGTTATAATTATCACCAGTAGAAATTAAATTTTCTGAAAAACTTTCTATGTTATTGTCATTAATTAAAAAGTCTATAACAAGATTGCCACGTGATGGTGCATTTAATTTTAGATTATGCAAGTCACGATAATTTGTAATTGCAGCAAATGTCCCTTGTTTCGTAATTCCCATCCATGTGCCGCCTTCTTTTAAATCTTTGCCGGCTAAAAGAGTCTTGTGGTCATCCCAAAAATTTGCTGGTGCAGAAGGGCGATTATAAAACTCATCGCGGTTAGCTGCAAAAATCAATTTATAATCCGGGTGATGATTTAAAGCAAATACAATTAAACACATATTATTTTTTTTGACAAAAATAAGAATAAAAACTCTATAAAACTTTTATGTTGGTTACGAAAGTTGCAAAGACTAATTTTCTATTTTGAAAGGCCGCAAACTCCGAAATAATTTAGGTTCAAAAAGTAAAATTTCTATTAACCGGTTAAGTGAATTTTACTTCAATTACACCGTATGTTATTGATTTTCAATTTTAATATTAGGTATTTTAACCTTAAGAATTATGAGAATAATTGCAATATTTATATTATTTCTATTTGCTAATTGCCTTACTTTTGCACAGCAGTTAACCTTAAAAAAAATAGATGAAGTCCCAGCTTATCTCCAGCAATTAAAAGATCTGCAGATTAAACTTTCTAATAATAATATTGATATTAGGAAATCAGGAGAAAATGTTTTTTCCGAAGCGATTTCTGGCCAAAAAATATTGAAAATCTCTCCCGCTCAAAAATATTTCTTAATAGCTGATTTCAATTTTACAGAAGAAAAAACTGACTACAAAATTTCAGTGATTGTGTTTGATGAAAAAGGAAGTATTTTCAACCGTGTTGAACTAAAATCATTTTTTGACTTACCGCATCCCTTGTTTTCAATAAATGATAACGGAGTGATTTCTGCTTTTGATCCTTACAAATTTGAGCTTAACATTTTTGAAGGGAATGTGAAAAACAAATTCAATCTTGAAAAAGATATGCCTTCGGAAATTGAACGTGCTTCATTCGTTGAAATGAATAATGAAGATGTTTATATCTTAAGTTCAATAGAACCATTAAGTATTGGGAACAGCGAGACTAACGCAAATCTTTATAAAATTAATCTCGATAATTATAGAGTTGTCGAAAAGAAAGTCGATTACTCAACGCCAGTACTTTTAAAACTTATTAATGATGAAGTTATAATATCTGGAATTAAATTTAATAATTCTGTTGCCAAGGCAAATATTTCAATTATGAATTCCCGGATGGAAGTTGTAAAAGAAACAAATCTTGCAGCAGAAAAGTTTATAAATTTCGATTCAGATTATATTATTAAATATGGAAGCGCAGTTTACAAATTGGATAAGAATTTAAATAAAGAAAGCGAGTATTTTTTTACCAATAATGAAAGAGTCGAAGACTTTGCTATAATCGGGGAAAACATCATGGTATTAACTCGCAAAGCGAATCTTTATAATATTTATAATTTAAGTAAAAGTTTTAAATTAAATGCTGAAGCCGCGGTACAAATTCCCAATAATTCATTTGAATCCTTAAATGTACAGGGGGATATATTATTAATCCATACAGATATGAAAACATTTTTGTATGAATAAATTTTATCCAAATAAACCCGTCATATTTTTCTTTAAGAAGCAAATTAATTTTAATGTGTTCACAACATAAATATTTTTACAAATTACTTTTGAAGAATTCGATTAAACAAAATATTAATTTCAGTCTTCTTGTCATAATCTTTTTATTTATTCTATTTAATAAACTTTTCCCACAATCTAATGAATCAAATTTCGTTCATCTTATAAGTGAAAACGGACTTTATCAAAATACTGTTCATGCAATTCTTCAAGATAAAAAAGGATTCATTTGGTTTGCAACAGAAGATGGATTAAATAAATATGACGGATATAATTTTACAGTTTACAAAAATAATCCACAGGATTCTAATTCAATTTCAGATAATTTTATTTGGACAATATTTGAAGATAAAAGCGGGACATTATGGATTGGCACAAATAGCGGGGGCTTAAGCAAATTCAACGAGAGTACCGAAACATTTACCAACTATAGAAATAATTCAAATGATTCCCAAAGTATCAGTCACAATAATATTAGAGCAATTTACGAAGACCATAAAGGAAGCTTATGGGTAGGTACTGAAGGCGGTGGATTAAATAAATTTGATAAGAAAAATAATTCGTTCATTCATTATTCTCATAATCCACACGATCCCCACAGCTTAAACAATAATGTAGTACTTTCTATTTACGAAGATCTAGATGGGGATCTTTGGGTAGGCAGTGACGGCGGATTGGATTTGTTTGATTCTAAGAAAAATCAATTTAATAATTTTACTTTTAATCCAAATAACACCAATACTCTAAGTAATAATGTGGTGCTTTCATTATATGAGGACAACGCAGATAATATTTGGATTGGTACTTTAAGAGGGTTAACAAGATTCAATAAAAACATAAAAAAGTTTACAAGGTATTTTATTAATCCTTTAGATACAAAAAACTCAAATGTTAATAGAATCAATTCAATGATTGAAGATAAAACCGGAACATTGTGGGTTGCTACGGGTGGTGGTTTGTTCAAACTTGATAAATTTGATAATAAGTTAACTGAAGTAAAATCTTCATCTTCTAATCGAAATAATCTAGATAATAGTAACATCCTTTCTTTGTATGAGGATAGGTCGGGAATTGTATGGATTGGTACTGCTGAAAAGGGAATTTTTAAGTTTGATAGAAGAAGAACAAAATTTAAACTTTACACACATGATCCTTTTAATCCAAATAGTCTTAGTCATAATACAATAAGAGCGATTTACCAGGAACAAAACGGGACACTTTGGATTGGCACTTTAGGCGGCGGACTGAACAGATTAAACCCCAACACCAATAGATTTATTAAATATAAAAATAATCACAATGATAAATACAGCTTAAGCGAAAATTCCATATCTGCAATTTGTGAAGATAGTTATGGATATTTGTGGGTGGGAACCTGGGGTAACGGATTAAACAGAAGTCTAAAAAATAACAACAATGATAAACTTAAATTTAAATATTATACTTATGAGCAAAACAGTTCCAGGATTCAGGGCAATCTTCAAAACGGAATCAGCAATAATATCATTCAGGCAATTTATGAAGACAGCGATAAAAATATTTGGATTGGAACAGGAGGAGGTTTAAATCTTTACAATAGAAAAAATGATTCTTTCATAAAATTTGTTCAGATTCCAAATGATCCGTCAAGTTTAAGTGGCGATCAGGTTCAATCTTGTATTCATGAAGACAAAGACGGTAATCTTTGGATTGGCACATGGGATGGTTTAGATATGATTGCTACAAACCAAAGGAAAAATGCGCTGGCAAATCCCTCGGCAGTTAAGTTTAAAAGCTATCGATTTAATAAGAATAATCCCCAGGGCTTGAGCGATGATAGAGTTATTTCGATGTATGAAGATAAAAATGGAGATCTATGGTTTGGGACATATGGCGGAGGATTAAATAAGTTAACTTATTCTCAAAAGGAATTAGCTTCACCTAAATTTGAAAGCTTCACCACTAAGGACGGGTTGGCGAGCAACATTATTTATAGAATTCTTGGAGACGACAAAGGAAATCTTTGGATCAGCACCGATAACGGACTTACTATGTTTAACCCGATCACAATTGCCTGCAGAAATTTTGATATAAATGATGGACTTCAAAGCAACCAATTTTTTTGGGGCGCAGGATTTAAAGGAAATGACGGCGAATTATTTTTTGGAGGAACGAATGGCTTTAACGCGTTTTATCCGGATCAATTAGAAAATAATTCATATATCCCTCCAGTTGTAATTACTAATTTTCAAATCTTTAATAAACCGGTAGAAATAAACAGTAGTAATTCGGTTTTAAAAAAATCAATCTCGTTAACCAAGGAAATTGTTTTATCATACAGTCAAAATGTTTTTTCATTTGAGTTTGCTGCGCTGGATTTTACTTCACCAAATAAAAACCGTTACGCTTACATGATGGATGGGTTTGATAGGGATTGGATTTATTCAGGTAACCGTAGATTTGTAACTTATACAAACTTGGATCCAGGGAAATATACTTTTAAAGTGAAAGGTTCAAACAACGATGGAATCTGGAATGAAAAAGGTGCTTCAATTTCCATTCAAATTCTTCCGCCTTTATGGAGAACCTGGTGGTTCATTGTTTTAGTTGTTTTAATTGTGTTGGGAATAATTACCTTAATTGTTTATTACAGAATAAAAAATTTAATTGAGATGGGACGATTCAGAACAAAGCTTGCAGCTGATCTTCATGATAATATCGGTTCAAGTCTTACTGAAATTTCCATCTTGAGTGAAGTAATTTCTAAAAAAATAAAAACCGAAGATAAAGATATAACAAAAAGTTTGAGTACCATTAGTAGTAATTCGCGTAATTTGGTTGACAGTATGAGCGATATTGTATGGCTAGTCAATCCGAAAAGAGATTCCTTATATGATTTAATTTTAAGGCTAAGAGACACTTATTCAGAGTTATCATCATATACAAATATTTCTTTTCGCTCTGAAAATATTATTTCACTCCAGAAAGTATCACTTTCGATGGAACGCCGCCAGCATTTGTATTTGATTTTTAAAGAAGCTATTAACAATTGCATTACTCACAGTGAATGCACTGAAATTACCCTTGATGCTTTTGTTAAAAACAAAATGCTGGAAATGACTTTGAAGGATAATGGTAAAGGTTTCTACATAGATAATATTGATGGAAATGGTAATGGGCTTGAAAATATTAAAAAGAGAGCACAATTAATAGGCGGAGTCTTAAAAATAAATTCTAAAGTTGGGGAAGGAACTGAAGTTAGTTTCCATGGAAATATTTTATAAATAATTAAATTCTTAATCACTTTTTTGATAAATTGTAATGAAAATATTACAGTTTGACAATTCAAACTTTTAAGTAATAAATTATAATATTATTATATGTTAAATGTAGTTGTCGTTGAAGATAATAATGCCATTCGTGATGGGCTAAAAATTCTAATAGATGGAACCGAGGGTTACGCTTGCATTGGTGCATTTGAAGATTGTGAGACAATGTTAAAGCATATTAAAAAACTCAGTCCGGATGTAATGCTGATGGATTTAGGAATGCCGGGGATGGGTGGTATTGAAGGAATAAAAAAGGTTAAAGTGATTTTGCCCGATTTAACAATTTTAGTTTTAACCGTCTACGAAGAAAACGATAGAATATTTGATGCTTTATGTGCTGGCGCAAGCGGATATTTAATTAAAAAAACTCCACCCTCTAAGCTGCTTGATGCTATTAAGGAAGCTTATGAAGGGGGTGCTCCAATGAGTGCACAGATTGCCAGAAAAGTTATAGAATTTTTTCAAAATCCCAAATCATCAGTTCAACATAAAAATGATTATGTATTAACTCCGCGTGAAAAAGAAATACTGAGCGGTTTAGTGGAAGGGCATAATTTCAAAGCAATAGCCGATTCACTTTTCATAAGCATTGAAACAGTTCGTTTTCATTTCAGAAACATTTATAAAAAACTTCATGTGCATTCACAATCGGAAGCGGTTGCCAAAGCAATTAAAGAGGGGCTCATTTAAGTTTAAGTGTGAGTTAAAGTTCAGTTCTTGAATTTATATTTGAATGTGGACTATATCCATCCATTTAGAGTATACTAAAATCGAATTTGCCAAAACTTCATACGAAAATACCCCTATTCGTGTAGTAGATAGATTCCTTTAATAAGCATAGCTTTATTTTCAAATTAAATATCTCAAATGTGAATTAAGGAGAGATTGTATTTTAATACTTTTTACCACCATCCGTCATGATTAAAATTGTAGTTGTTGAAGATAATGATACTATCCGCGAAGGATTAAAAATATTAATAGATTCCACAAAGGGATATTGTTGTATTGAATCATATTCGAAATGCGATACGATGTTAAAAGGAATCAAGAAGCTGGATCCCGATGTATTGCTGATTGATATTGGATTGCCTGGCATGAACGGAATTGAAGGTATAAAAAATGTGAAAACACTTCTTCCGGATTTAGTCATTTTAATATTAACCATTTATGATGAGAACGAATTAATCTTTGAGGCTCTTTGTGCCGGGGCTTCAGGTTACATTGTAAAAAGAACTTCTCACATAAAACTAATGGAAGCTATAAAAGAAGGTTACCTAGGCGGAACGCCTATGAGCACTAATATAGCAAGAAAAGTAATTGAGTTATTCCAGCAAAAAAAACAATTGAACGGGAGTGGCAATTCAGCAGTTTTGGCATCCCAGGAAAAAGATATATTAAATAAATTAGTTGAGGGAAATAGTATTAAAGCAATTGCAGATTCACTTTCGATCAGTATTGAAACTGTTAGAGAGAGTTTTAAAAGTATTTATAAGAAACTGCATTTATTTACCCAAAAAAAATCCGTTGCAGGTACATTAAAATAAAAGTATGTTTTATGTATTTAATCCACTCCATATAGGTAGTATGAAAAGGATTATTAAGAGAGGTTTTAATTAAAATACCTTCGTTTAGGTAGTGGACTGAAACTGGTTAAATCAATAGGTTACAGTAATAGTAATATTTTGAAACTGTAATTTTTGTTAATTATTTGATAAGTGATTGCAATCAATTTATTTCTTTCCTGATGACCTGAACGTACAAAAATTAAGATAGAACATAATACATCGATTTAGAGTTATAAGTTATAACGATTTAATTTTTACTTTAGTTTGAGAGATGAATAAAGTAATTTTCAATATATCCAAAATATCAAGTGGTATTAACTGGTTACGCAAGCTAAGGGGTTCTAGACATAGCATTTCATCTTTGAACTCTTTAAATGTAATTATAGTTTTTAAGAATAATGAATAATATTTTTATTTTATCCCGGAGGGATTAATGAGATTTTTGCTACAGTCTATTTTTACATCGCTGCTAATATTTCTACTCTTTACAATAAACATTAATGCTCAATCTGGAAAGATTGCGGGAAAAACTATTGACGCTTCAACCGGGGAGCCGCTTCCTTTTGTTAATATTATAATTATGGGAACTTCAATGGGGGCTGCTTCCGATGCAAATGGAGAGTATTATATAATAAATGTTCCGCCAGCAACTTATTCTGTTAAAGCATCTGCGATTGGATATAATTCTCTTACAGTAGAAAATATTAGTGTATCTTCTGGATTTACATCAAACCTTGATTTTAAGCTTTCATCAACTACCTTGCAACTTGGTCAAGATGTAGTTGTTATTGCGGCAAAACCATTAGTCCAAAAAGATCTTACAGCGTCAACAGCTACAGTAGGTGCAGACGTAATTTCAAGTTTGCCTGTAACTGAAATTAGTGATGTATTAAACCTGCAAGCAGGTGTAGTGTCATCGGGAAGTGATATACACTTAAGGGGTGGAAGAAAAGGACAAATCGCCTATCAAATTGATGGTGTGCCTGTTACCGATGCTTACGATGGGAGTACAGTTATAGATGTTAGTGCTAATGCTGTTCAGGAACTCCAGGTTATAAGCGGTGCTTTTAATGCTGAATATGGACAAGCAATGTCGGGTATAGTTAACATAGTTACAAAAGACGGATCAAATGATTTTAAAGGTAGTGTTCAATCATATATTGGAGATTATGTTTCAAATAAGACGGATAAATTTTGGGATATTAACAACGTTAATCCGACTTCGATTAGAAGTTTTGAAGGAAGCTTAAGCGGGCCGATTATTAACGATAAATTATTCTTTTATACAACTGGTAGATATTATTACAATACTGGTTGGTTATACGGGAGACAGATTTTTAAGCCATCAGATATAGCATTTGAAGTATCGGGATCAGGAGGCGGACAGTTTTTTATTTTACAAAGTGGTGATAATTCTTATGTCCCGATGAATCCCAACGAAAGAGTTTATGGCCAGGGTAAACTAACTTATAGACTTATGCAGGGAATGAAAGTTCACTATAATTTTATTTATGATGGACAGAATTATAAGGATTACAATCATAGTCGTCGTTTAACACCGGACAATAATTTACAACGAATGAGAAAAGGTTTCTCAAATACACTCTCTATAAATCATGCAATCAGTGCATCAAGCTTTTATAATCTTAATTTTTCGTATTTCTTTAAAAGATACAACCATTATTTGTATAAAGATATCAGTGATCCAGCTCATCCTTACATAGATATATTTGGCGATACTACGATTACACAATATGTTAATAATGACATTAGACAAACTCCACCATACAGTTTTGATGTTGGTGGGACAGACTACAACAGATTTACAAGGAACACAGGTACGTATTCTGTAAAACTTGATTGGACTACTCAATTAAATCAAGTACTAAATGTTCAATTTGGTGGTGAATTTAAACAGAATAGAATTTATTATCATGATATTACTTTATATCCTAACTATAATAATGGTGTATTAACTGTAACGGTTCCATCATTATCTACTACAGAAAATAATGAATATCTTCATAAACCTCAGGAAGGCGCGTTTTACGTACAATCTAAATTAGAAGCGTTTAACTTGATATTTAATATTGGTGCGAGAGTGGACGTGTTTAATCCTGATGGGTTTGTCCTTGCGGATCCTACTGATCCTAATATTAATAATCCGCTAAAGCCTGATAACAAGTTTTTTGATGCTAATGGAAACGGAGTTCAGGATGCAGGTGAAGCAACTAAAACTACTGCTGATAGGGAAGCATATTGGTATAATAAAGCTTCAATCAAATACCAGGTTAGTCCTCGTATAGGCTTAGCGTTCCCGATAACGGATAAAGGGGTTATACATTTTTCTTATGGACATTTTTTGCAGCAGCCTTCATATGAGTTAATGTATACAAATCCTGAATTTGAACTTGGTGTTGGTTCCGGCAACCAGGGTTTATTTGGAAATGCTGATTTAAAACCTCAAAAAACTGTTAAAGGTGAAATAGGATTACAGCAGCAGATTGGTGATGATATAGCCGTTGATGTAACAATATTCTTTGAAGACTTCAGAAATTTAACCGGGACTCAAACAGATGAAATTTTAGTGTACGGTAAAGCTCAAAGCTACAGTAAGTATGCGAATTCCGATTTTGGTTTTTCCAAAGGATTTATAATAAAATTTGAAAAAAGATTTTCCGGCGGCCTGGCTACTAATATTGATTATACTTATTCGGTTACGAAGGGAAATGCTTCAAACCCTGCTGATGCACGTGATGCTCTAACGGGCGGAGCTTTACCCGAAACATTTATTGCCCCATTGAATTGGGATCAAACACACACGTTAAATATTTCAGTTGCTTATAATAAAGCAAGTGATTACGGATTTTCTGTTATTGGTAATTTCTATTCGGGACAGCCTTTCACTCCCGGTGTAAATAAAAATACACTTGTAACCCAGAATGCTTTCCCCAGAAATAGCCAGAATAAACCAGCAATATTTAATATCGATTTAAGGCTTTATAAAGATTTCCTAATTGGCAATACTACATTGTCATTATTTGCCAAAGTTTTTAACCTATTGGATTTAGATAATCCAACAAATGTTTATACCAATTCAGGAGATCCTCAATTTACATTTGATGAACTGGATGCTGAAAAAGTAAATCCAACATTATATTACAACTCGCTCGATCAATTATATACCGACCCTTCATATTTCTCTGAGCCAAGGCGTGTTGAAGTTGGATTTTCATATAACTTTTAAAATTATTAAGGCTATGTAAAATGCATAAATTTACTAAATTTTTAATCTTCTTTGGATTAACATTTCTAAGCTCGCAGATCTTTGCTCAGCGTGGTGACCCTACATTATTGGCCGTTGGGTTGCATACTGGGAATAGAATTGGAATTTCATTTCATAATGATGGGCAGATAGCAGGAATTTTGTCGGGAGTTGATATTAGAGGTGAATGGCCTTTCGGGTCAGGGGAAAATTATATAGGGGATTGTATCCCACTAATTGGAGTAGAGTTTGTGAATGATTTAAACGAAACTCTGCATTCAGTAATCATTTCTCGAGGACCGAGAAGTCACCAGAGTGAAGAAAAAAGTCCGATCGACAATCACTTTTGGGGATGGAATCCGATCCCGGGATTTAGAAATCCGAATTATGAATCGGTTGCAATGAGCCATCTTCCAGATTCATGGCCTGTTGAAGGATGGAATGACCCTATAGCAAAGAATTGGAGAGATTCTGATGGCAAAACGCAATGGTTTGGTTATTTCGGAAGAGGAATTATTAATGCTGACCAGGAAAGTTTATTTGATGCGGATGATCAAGCTGATGATGAATTTAACTTTTTAAATTATAATCCTGCTAATCCAATATTTCTTCCTGATAGTACAGATCCAACCAGGCATGGAATGGGCTTGAGAATGAGAGTTCGTGGATTCCAATGGTCAAATTTTTTAGCTGAAGATGCTATTTTTTGGTTATATGATATTACTAATGAGGGAACAACAATTTACAGGAAAGCTGATTTCGGTACGGTAGTAGGAACTTTAGCTGGCGGCGATGGCGACAGCGGTGATGATCTTGGTTACTTTGATGTTGAAAACTGGATTACTTATTCTTGGGACAGTGATGGAATTGGAAATCATGGACAAAAAGTTGGTTATGTTGGCTATGCGTTTTTAGAATCTCCTGGTAATCCTTTCGATGGAATTGATAATGATGATGATGATAATATAGTACCTGGGAGCACTCTTTCTTACACTCCCTCAGCCCCCAAATTTGTTGCCTCTGATTTCGATTCGGTAAAATATAATGCCGGCGATCAAGTTGTATTAATTAATCCTGCTACTTATGAGAGGACACTTCACACCGTTTCTGCTACTACAGATACTGTTTATTCTATGGGTGTTAGATTTATTATTGAACCTGGAAAAACATATTTCAAAGAAGGGCGTGTCGATTCTTCTATTATAAACGGAAGTCAAGTTTATAATCCTGATCCTGACGCAAATGATGGAATAGACAATGACCTGGATGGTTTAATTGATGAAAATGAAGCAATACATTATTTAACCAGAGTTAAAAAAGGTCTGCCAGGCTTAAGATATATAAATTATGTAACAGGTGCCGGTAGAACCGATCTTCTAATCGATGAAAGAAGAGATAACAATATAGATGAAGACGGAGATTGGAATCCTCAATTTGACGATGTTGGTATTGATGGACTTGGTTCACAAGACAACGGATATCCGGGACCGGATTTCGGTGAAGGTAATGGAATTCCTGATCAGGGCGAACCTAATTTTGGAAGGACAGATCCGGACGAATCAGATCAAATTGGATTAACCAGTTTTAATTTCTTTAACCTAACTGCTTCTCCTGATATGAGAAACGATTCATTATTATGGGGAAGAATGACCCCTGGCAGATTTGATGTTATCCCTCCGATTCCTCAAGATGGCGATTTTATTTATGCTTCGGGATTTTTCCCTTTAGTACCAGCAAACGGCAACATTGATATCAAAGAACGATTTTCAGTTTCCTTATTGTTTGGTGAAAATCTAAACGATATTGTGGGCAATAAAGAGATTGTACAGCAGATATATAATGCAGGGTATAAATTTCCGCAGCCGCCGCGAAAACCTAAAATTACCCTCACTCAAGAAGATGGCAATGTTGTTATTTATTGGAATGGAGATAAAACTGAAAATGACCGTGATTTTATAACTAAGAAAAGGGATTTTGAAGGATACAAAATTTATAGAGCAACAGATGCAAGTTTTCGTGACGCGCGTATTATAACTAATGGGCAAGGCATTTTGTCCTTCGACAAGCCGCTTAAACAATATGATTTGATTGACTCTATTAAAGGTTATTTTTATCCTTCACAAAGACAATTAGAACAAGTCGGTGGTACGTCTTTTTATCTCGGCGAAAATACCGGCATTGTTAATAAATTTGTAGATACGGATGTTATCAAAGGCCAGACATATTATTATGCAGTTTGTGCCTATGATGCCGGAGATGCAAGCCTGGATATTTTCCCAACTGAAAATAGTAAGTTTATCCGCAGATCAAACATTGGTCAAATTATTACAGACATTAATACTGGCTATATAACTCCTGGTGCGCGTTCAATTGGTTATCAAGATGCAGCCTTATCTAATTTCGACAAGTCTCCCAATTTTATTGGAACTGGCTCTGTGTCTATAGACTTGATAGATGACCAGGCTATAAAACCAGGATTCTCATATAAAGTAGTATTTCAGGATACAGGGGCTGCTAATAATACCAAAAGCTGGTCTTTACTTGATCTACAGACACCTGATACAGTGTATGTACCGATAACAGGTGAAACAACAATCGTAGAACCATTACAATCCATTTCATTGCCAAGCGGAACAGATACTATATATGTGAATGGCTCTCCAAAAGCAGTAAGTGGAAATACATATACTGCACCTTATGATTCCTTAGTAAATGAATCTTCGGTCTTTAATGGCAACACACCTGTTAACCATGGATTTCGAATGCAGATTGTTCCTGATCAAATTGTTAAACAAGATACAACAGATTCAGGTTTCGAAAATACTACTTCTCCATTTACCGGCTATACTTTTACAGTAGTTGACGCAACTAACAAAGGCGTTACCTATCCGAATGATTATGTAATTGAGTTCTATAGTACCATAGTAGACACCTCATTGGCAGACACTTTGTTGCCGAAGCGTTCTACAAACACTTTTGCTGCTACTCCGGTTAATTTCAAAGTTAAAAATACAACACAAAATAAATACATCGATTTTCTGTACAAAAGAACTGGGCTTATTTCTGCCAGTTATTCAATTATATTCAAAGAAGTAATTAATAACCAGCTTAGGAATACCTGGCGAGTTGCTATCGATTATGCTGCAGATCAGCCGTTAGAACAGAACGGTACCTTAACACTTATAACATCAAAACCTTTCAGCAGCACTGATTTTATAACATTTACTATGAAAGGGGCTGAGATTGATAAGGATATTGCTAAGACGGATATGGATAAAATTAAAGTTGTTCCTAATCCATATGTAGTTACACACCAAGCGGAAGCAAGTTTACTAAGTACTCAAACCAGCGGCAGAGGAGAAAGAGAAATCAGATTTACTCACATACCGCCTGGAAGTAAAATTTCTATCTTTACAGTAAGAGGCGAATTAATTAGAACACTTACTCATGATGATCTATTTGTTGGGGATGTGTACTGGAATCTTAGAACCGATGAGAATTTGGATGCAGCTTTTGGTGTTTACGTGTTTGTAGTTGAATCTCCCGGTATCGGTACAAAAATCGGCAAATTCGCCCTTATTAAATAACGGAGACTGTATGAAAAAATTTTTATTGTTATTTATAATTCCACTTAGCATTTCATTGGGGCAAACCAAAGTTGGTTCTACAGCCGCACCGTTTTTAGATATAGCCGTTGGACCAAAGGCTATTGCAATGGGCGGGGCATTTGTTGCAACTGCAAATGATGTCACTGCATTATATTGGAACCCGGCTGGTGCCTCACGTGCTGGAGTGAACGGGGCATACTTCACTTATTCAAAGTGGTTTGCAGATATCAATTATAATTGGGCTGGTGCAATGTTAACCATGGATGGTGCTGGTACAGTTGGATTAAGTGTTGGCTATCTTGACTACGGTGATTTGGAAGTAACTACTTTAAGGGAACCTGATGGAACCGGCGAGATGTTTAATCCGAAAGACCTTGTAATTGGGCTCACTTACGCTTATAATCTAACTGACAGGTTTTCTATTGGCGGCAATGTTAAATACATTAATCAAAGAATTTGGAATACCTCAGCCAGTGCTGTAGCTATTGATATCGGAACACTTTTTATATCGGATATTTATGGATTAAGAATAGGTGCAACGATTACAAATTTCGGCACGGATATGCAGTTAGACGGAAAAAACTTGTACGTTCAATACGATATTAATTCTCAAATCAATGGGAACAACGATCAAATTTTGGCTAAGCTTAATACTGATTCTTATCCGCTTCCATTAACTTTTAGAGTTGGTGTAGCAATGGATGTATTAAATTTAGAAAATAACCGTTTAACAATTGCGGCTGATGCCCAGCATCCAAACGATAATGCAGAGTCATTAAATGTTGGTGCTGAATATACTTTATTCAATCTTATCTCATTAAGAGGTGGTTATAAATCTTTATTTTTAGATAATACTCAGGAAGGTTTAACATTGGGATTCGGTTTAAATTATGATATTACAGATAGCTTTGGATTGGGAGTAGATTATTCATACCAGGATTTTGGTATACTTGAAAACACCCAACAATTTTCATTAGGAATAAAATTTTAATTACTTTCGTTAAATGTAAATGAAGGTACATGAACTAACAATATAAGGAGATCGTTATGAAAAAATGGTTCGTTTTTTTGTTTGCAATGCTTATTGCAGGCAGTGTCTCTGCTCAGAATATCCAAGTTGAATTTCAACTTGATATGAGCATAAAAATATTGAAAGGCACGTTTAGCGCTGATACCGGTAAGGTTACAGTAGCCGGAACTTTCAACAACTGGAACAATTCAGCAACTGTCTTAGAAGATACTGATGGCGATAGTATATACACTGCAGTTATTGATACTTTTACTACGGGTGATACACTTCAATTTAAGTTCGTTCAAGATGGTAGCGGCTGGGAGGATGATCCTAACAGAGAATATATAGTTCCTGCTTCAAACAGCGTATATTCTGCTTATTTTAATAGAGACAGTGTTTATACAGTAACTAAAAAACTTTCTGTAACTTTTTCATGTAACATGGAATTTGAAAAAGTTTCCGGCAGATTTAATCCAGCTACGGACACACTTTCTGCACGTGGAGATTTTAATGGTTGGAATGGATCAACTGACATATTAGAACCAAGTGTCGGCGATCCTAACTATTATGAAATTACAAGGGATTATACAATCTCTGAAGGAGATTCAATCCAATATAAATATGCTTATGTTGGGCCAAATGGAACTAACTGGGAAGGTGATCCCAATAAGGTTTATCACTTTACTACGGATGATTGGAATAATGGTACGGCATTTATTGAAAGAACATATAATAATGCAACCCTGGCTACCTTAACTAACAACCAAGTTACAATTAAATTTACTGTAAATGTAGTCGGTGCAGTTTCTTCTGTAACAGGTCAACCATTCCCTTCAGTTGATAATGTTGTTCTTTGCGGCGCTGTTTCGCCTTTAACCTGGCCGACAGGCGGATGGCCTGATGCAGACAGTACTGTTGCTATTTTCATGTTCAATGACGGTACACATGGAGATGCAGTTGCAAGTGATTCGATCTGGTCTGTTGATGTAACTTTCCCTAAATACACTGTATTAAGAGTTCAGTATAAATACGGTGCAAACTGGGGATTAGCTTCCAACACCGGCAGCAATGATAATGAATCTTCAGTTGGAACTGACCATTTTATCAATTTAACTTCTGATTTAGCTACTGCTGCTGTTGTAAATAAATGGAGTGTAATGGGTGATCATGATTTGGTGGATGTTGTCACAACAGATGTTAAAGATCTTTCTGGTATTAGGCCTTCTACTTATTCATTATCTCAGAACTATCCTAATCCTTTCAACCCATCTACTAAAATTCAGTTTGCTATTCCTAAAAGCGGAATGGTTACAATGAAGGTTTATGATCTTCTGGGACAGGAAGTTGCAACACTTGTTAATGAACAGAAGAATGCTGGTTCTTATGAAGTAGACTTTAATGCAGCTAATTTAAATTCCGGAGTTTATTTCTATCAAATTACTTCCGGTAATTATTCAGTTACAAAGAAAATGTTACTCTTGAAGTAATTCAGAATAATATTTATTGTTCTATAAAAGCCGGTTTGAAAAAGCCGGCTTTTTTATTGTTTGACAATTTGAACCAATTGATTTTTAAGATTTGCTGCTTTGGGGAAATTAGGATTAATTTTTAAACAATCATTTATTCTTTTTAAAGCCAAATCAAATTTTTGCATTTTCGCATATGCTCCTGCCAAATTAAATAACACCTGTGGATCATTATTAGAATATTTTAAACTGTTTTCCATGTATTTAATTGCAGACAAAAATTTATTTTTTGACAGATCAATAATACCCAGCCATTTAGCGCTGAATGCGTCTGGTTTATTTTTATGCATTCTCACTAAAAATGGGTAAGCTTCTTCATACTGATGATTGTTTAACAAATCTTTGGCAGCTATTTCATTATAGTCGGTTATAAATGGGAATTGATCTTCAAGCACACTCAATTCATATCCATAATTTTTAAAATCGCCTTTATGCAGATAAAAGCTTGCAGCCTCTCTATGTGCTTTTTCCCAGGGGACTCTGCTGTCAATAATTTTTAATGCTAATGAATCAATAAAATCCTTTGGATTAAAAAGTTTAAGCATGTAACTGACACTCTTTTTTTTACTGAAAGGCCAATCATTTTTTAATATTAAAATCCTATATTTCCCGGTAGTTGAATCCAATCGTGAAAAATATAGATTAGATATTGTTAAGCTGTCTTGTATTTCAACCGGTATATTCCTCGACGATGATTTGGGAAGCAGTTTATCTTTTAACATTTCATCAAAGAAAATTTTTCCAATCAAATGATAGCCATCTAAATTTGGATGAAGATGATCAACCATTAAATTATTTCCTACAATTTTTTGCGGGCTGACTTCATTAAATATTTTATCGGGGAATACAACAGGGTAATTAAATTCTTTTCCTAAATCTGAAATTATTTTATTCATTTCACTGGGTGCACGAAATTTTAATGCATCAAGATCTTTAGCATATCTAAAAAGTGAATCTGCTTTTATTATTTCATCTTTTTGTAAAGAATCGTTCGCTGCTGAAAAGACATTCTTTGCTTCAGGTAAATCATTAGACTTTACCGAAATAAATGGGCTTTGATCTTTTAAGTTACATGTAAGTCTTCCTAAAATAACAGGCACTTTTGCTTTTGAAGTCATTTCAAGAATATCATGCATGTTACCTTCAAACTGATGTATACCGTCGTAATAGACTTCAGAATTTAAAGTGATTAGTTGATCTTTTGCCATTCGGGACATTAATGTTCCGCCTGAATCACCATTTCCTGAATTAGAGCTGCTGAATATATGAGTGATGTATTGAATTGTATGTGTAAGCAGCTGAATTGTTTTAAAGTTCTGAAGATAAATTATTAAATTAACAACACTTCTTGATTTCCCGAATGATTCCATTGAACCGGCGCCAAGAGCCCCATAATATTCATTATGGCCTGCATAAATCAAAATCAAATCCGGTTTCTGTTCAAGTACTGCGGGCATTAAATCTCTTAATGTGAAACTATTTATCGCAGTCATAGCGACATTGATTACTTCGATTTTATTTCGAGGATAAAGAATTTCCAGTCTTCGTTTTATATATTTCCCAAAATCTCCGTTTGGTGAAAATGGGTAGCCGGCTGCACTGCTTCCGCCTAATATAAAAACTCTAAATGCGTTATCTTTTTTTACAATATCAAAAGCGTTTTGATTTGAAACAGGTGCATTCTTTACATTCTGAAAATATTTAAACGCTATATCCGGATTAAGAACATATTGATCTTTTGAAACGTTTACCCACGGAGTAAAATCTTTTCCATAATCAAAAATTCTTAACGAGATTTCAATAAGTATAAAAAATAGTATTGGGATTACCGGGATTACCAGGTAAAACCAGAAAGGTGTTTTCTTTTTCATCTTATTTTTTGATGGTTGATTTTTCTGTTTTGGGATGGATTTCAATTGGCTCCTCGATTAATAAAATTAAGTAATTTGAAGAAATGTAAACCGCTTTTTACTTTGTTTATTACTTACCGTTAATTTATTTTAACAGTTATGTTTTGGATAGCAATAACAATTCGGGAAATATGTATATCAGGCAAATAAGCTGTTTTTTAACCTTTTTTATTCTACTTACCTTTACACTCAATGCTCAAGATAATGAAAAACCTGTAGCAAAAATAGGGAATATTTCTATTTCACAAAAAGAGTTTCTTGAAAGATTTGAATTAACGCCACAGGCGGATCGTCAAATGAAGGATATAAAAGAAGCTCTTAAAAAAGATTTTCTTTATACTTTGATTGCAGAAAAATTATTAGCAAAGGAGGCACTGGAACAAAACGTAGATACTTCCGAAATTGTCCGATATAACTTGAACGAGTTTAAAAAAATGTTTGTACGTGATGCTCTTTACAGAAAAGAAATAATGGACAAATCAAGATCTTTGGCAGATACTTTATTGGATTCATACATTTATAATCCTTCCACTTTAAATGTAAAATATATTTTTTCGGACAAAGAAAAAGAAATCAATAATATATATAACCTGCTTAAAAAAGGAGAGCCATTCGATTCATTATATGTTGAATTAGCGCCAGCTGATACAAACAAAATGACAATTTCCATCGGGCAGCTTGACACTGAAACCGAAAATAAATTATTTAGTGTAAAACAAAATTATTATTCAATTCCTATTTTAATCGATGATGATTGGTTTATATTTAAAGTAACCAAACGAAATTTTCCTATTCTGGAAAAGACTAAAGGATGGGAAGAGGAATATAAAAAACTAGACAAGGTTGCGAAGCAGAGAGCTGAAGATATTTATTTTAATGAATTCAAAACTAAGTTTTTCGCGGGAAAAAAAATTGAAGCAAACGGGTGGTTGTTAAAAAGTTTAGCGGAAAAAGTTTCATCTATCTTAGCAAAAAAACAATCGACTCAAAATGCCGGTGATGACATTTATCTTGAATCAAAAGATTTACTTGAAATTGAATCTGAGTTTGGCAAGGATTCGCTTGATTTGACGTATATAAAGTTTGGATCTGAAAATATAATGCTTAAAGACTTTATCAGAAGTTTTAGATTTGATTATTTAAGTACTAAAAAAACAGATTACCAAACAGTGGGTGGAATTCTAAATTCGCGAACAAAAAAATATATTGAACAAACACTTTTAGCTGAAGAAGGTTATAAAGAAAAGCTTCAAAATACACCTGAAGTTATAGATTCATATAACATGTGGCGAGATAATTATCTAAACCAATTAATACAATCTGAATTTATTGATTCATCGAAAGTTACAGATGATGAAGCTTATGCCTACTATTCAAAAAATAAAAAAGGAATTCCGCAGCCTAAACAGGTTAATATTGTTGAGGTGTTAACTGATAATCTTGATGTTGCTGATAAAGTTTTACATGAATTAGAAGCAGGTGTCGACATCCACCAGCTTGCAAAATTATATTCAAAACGCAGTTCAACTAAAAAGACAAATGGAGAGTTTGGATATTTTCCTGTAACTATGTATGGTGAGATAGGACGAGTTGCAAGTAAAATGGAAGTTGGTCAGGTTTACGGCCCGCTTAAAATTGATGACGGGTATTCAATTTTTAAGTTGATTGGCAAAAAAGATGAAACAGTTAAACCACCGGAAGCTTATGAAAAAGAAAAAGACGAAATAAAAAGAGAACTTGGTTATAAGAAAATGCATAATGCATTAGAAAACCACATAGTCAAACTTGCAAATAAATATGGTGTTGAAATTAATGATGAAGTACTAAAAAAGATTCCGGTCACTAGCACTAATGCTATGGTGTATCGGCTTCTTGGTTTTGGTGGTAAAATAACTGCGGTGCCGTTAGTTTCTCCCAATTCGGATTGGTACAAACAATGGCTCGAAAGTAAAAAAGTTTTACCTTAATTAATTTAAAACAGTGAAAATATAAAAATGTTCATTTTAGGTATCTCGGCTTTTTATCATGATAGTGCCGCCTGCCTTGTTAAGGATGGCGAAATAATCGCTGCCGCTCAGGAAGAACGATTCACCCGTAAAAAGCATGACCACAATTTTCCATCAAACGCAATTAAATATTGTTTGAGTGAAGCTAATATAGACGGCAAATCATTAGACTTGGTAGCATTTTATGATAAGCCGTTTTTAAAGTTTGAAAGGTTGCTAGAGACTTATCTTTCCTACGCTCCAATCGGAATTAAATCATTCATAAAAGCAATGCCGTTGTGGCTTAAAGAAAAGCTTTGGATGAAAGAGTTCATAAAAGATGAACTTGCATACGAAGGGAAAATTATTTTTCCTGAACATCATCATTCCCATGCAGCTTCGGCTTTTTATCCTTCTCCTTTCGACAAGGCAGCAATTTTAACTATGGACGGAGTGGGGGAATGGACAACTACAAGTTTCGGAATTGGAAATAAAAATTCCATCGATCTTTATGCTGATATAAAATTTCCCCATTCACTGGGTTTGCTTTATTCAGCATTCACATATTACACTGGTTTTAAAGTTAATTCGGGCGAGTATAAAGTAATGGGACTTGCACCTTACGGCGAGCCGGTTTACAAAGATTTAATTTTGAAGGAATTAATTGATGTAAAAGA